>JBBRIK010001378.1:0-1900 GCA_038221045.1 Gemmatales bacterium | reverse complement strand
CGGAAAAGAGGGTGGAAAAAAGTGCCGTCATCACGACGGACGGCTCTTGACTTTCATCGGTACATCTTTTCTTGGCCGGGACAGAGGGCACACGGCCGGCGTACAATGATTGTTGCTCCGCACCGAACCAACTGTCGAAGGGCTGCATGGACATCATCCTGATATCGACGCTGCCGCTTTTCGTGCCTCTGGCATTCGTACTCTTCTACGCGCTTCATCGCGCCAGGTGCCCGGATTGCGGCGACCTGCTTCCCCTGTTCTACTCTCCGTTCAAGAAAACTCGCCGGATGTGGCGGGCGGGTGGCTATCTTTGCGCTCGGTGCGGCTGCGAAACGAACATGGCGGGGCAGAAAGTGACGGCCGACACGCCTCCCGCGCCCTTCCCCGCTCTTCAATGGGCCTTACTGGCCGTTTTATTGGTGGTTGGAGTCGGACTCGGGGCGAGCTCAATGCTCATCAGGCCGGCGGTAGCGGCTCCGGCGGTAGCGGCTCCGCCGGTGCTTGTGCTTCCCCAACAAGCACCCGCCGTGGCCCCGGTCGATTAACGCTGAAACACGCGCTGCACCTGTTTCTTTCCCTACAGAGCATCCGCGTCCCCTTTGCTGGCTTCATTGCACCGAATAAGTTTGCACGGGTTGAACCCGATTTTTCACATGGATCGGCTCAATGCGCGTCGCCACGATGAAATCTATTACATCAAAATATGTGGATTCGCTTATGAAGACCTGATCTGGATGGCACACCGATTCGATGCGCGAGGCCACATTGACATTATCTCCGACGACGGTGTATTCCATGCGCGTTTCCGAGCCGATGTTGCCCGCTACCACATCGCCGGTGTTCATGCCGATCCGCATTTTCAGTTGTGTCAGTTCCGGACGGGTCGTCATCCAGCCCTTGCAGAGTTCCCTGAGTTGTTGTTGCATGCCAACGCCCGCGCGCACGGCGCGGAGGGCATGGTTGTCGCGCTCGTTCGTGGGAATGAAGATGGCCATGATGCCGTCGCCGATGAACTTATCCAGGATGCCGCCTTGCGCCTCGATGACGCTGGTCATGGCCGTCATATAGACGTTCAAGAAGCTGATCAGGCGTTGCGGCTCCATGGTCTCGGCCAGGCGCGTGAAGCCTTGCAGATCGGAGAAAAGGACGGTCGCCCGCACCGTCTTGCCGCCAAGTGCCAGTTTGTGCTCGCGGTTGCGCGAGATCTCATCGACGACGTGTTTCGGGATGTAGGCTCCCATCTTCTCCTTCTCGATGGACAGGCGCCGTTCTTTTTCGAGGGCGTCGCGGAGGTTCTCGGCCATCGCCCGCGTGCGCTCGAAAAGCCGGGCATTCTCCAGGGCGACGCCGGCACTGCTGGCAAATGCCTGAAACAAGCCGAGGTCCTGCTGGTCGAAGGACGCCTCGCCGATCTTGTTGATGACCTCGAGCACGCCGATGATTTCATCCTTGATGCGGATGGGGACGGCAAGTATCGATCGTGTTCGGAAGCCAGACTTCTCATCGTAGGAGCTATCGAAACGCGGATCCTGGTAGACGTCCGGGACCAGCGCCGGCTCGCCTGATTGAGCCACATGACCGGTAATGCCGCGCCCGAGCGCCACGGTCAGCGGCTTCAACGCAGCGCCCGCCGTCCCTCTGGCCACTTGAAAACGCAGTGTGCTGTCGGCCCTGCGCACGAGCAACAGCGAGCTGGCTTCGGCATCGACGACTTCCTTGCTCACGTCCATGATCTTGTCGAGCAGCAAGTCCAGGTTCACGATGGAGGTGAGGGACGTCGTTACGCTGTTCAGAGCCGCCAGCTCACGGATCCTGCGTGTCAGCAGCTGGTTGGTCACGCGCAGGTCCGCGGTGGCCCCACTTACACGTTTCTCAAGACTCGCTGTCAGTTCTTTGAGTT
>JBBRIK010001377.1:0-1901 GCA_038221045.1 Gemmatales bacterium | reverse complement strand
TTCAGCGAGGCGACGGGTCAACTCGTCGTCGCGCTCCAGCGAGCCGCTCTTGAACCAGGCTTTCCAAAAGGCCGCGCTTAACCATCGTCCCTGACGCCGAGCTTCGACCAGAGGACGCGACGCATCGCGTTCCGCCAGCAGCGGCCCACGGTCCTTGAGGATGGCCTCACGTTTCTGTTGCAGTTCGGGCCGCGCCTTCGCGATGCGATCGCGTTCGCCGTCGCGCTGCGCGAGACAGCTCTTCAAGTCGCCCGCGAACGGACTCGATTCCAGGGTTTGCGGAATCGCCTCCGGCGAAAGGGCGCGCAGCTTGTCAAGGGCCGCGCGCTCGTTGTCGAAACGGGCCAGTTCGCTCGCCAGGGTGGTCAGATGGTCCCAGGCGGCGCGTTCGGCGAGTCGGCGTTCGAGTTGCTCGGCGGCTTGAGCCTGAGTGAGCCGCGCCTGGGCCGCCATCTCGCGGAGTCCGCGCGCACGCTCGTCAGCCACGAAAGGTCGGATGCAGGACGGCAGCGATTCGAGCGATTCTCCGGCCTGTAGGTGACGAACCGGCCAGAGCGATTCGCGCCGGCCGGCCTGCTCCAGGATCCGATCCAGAGCGGCAGTTCCAGCGGCCAGCAAGAGGATACGGTCGCCGCGAGCCGCCGCCTGGCTGACGATCTCGGCGGCCACGCGCGACTTGCCCGAACCGGGCAGGCCCTGAATGAGACAGACGTCGGGCGTCCCCAGAGCGCGGGAAACCGCTTCGCGCTGGCAGGAGTCGAGGGCCCCGTCGAGGACGGCGACGGGACTCGGCGCGAGCGGGGTCAGATCGTGGATCTTGCCGTTGAGCAATTCGGCAAGCAGTTGACGGCGTTGCTGCAACAGGGCGGGATCGACGGCGGGCAACTGATGACCGTGAAGCAGCCCTTGACGCGCCGCGAGAGCCAGCAGTTCCTGCCGGCCTGCTTCGGGCAGAGAGCGGAACAGGTCTTCCCAGGAGGGCGGCTCGCGGTCGCCGGCAGGGGCGGAAGCGACGCGCGCGGTGGCAGGGGCTGGACGAGCAGCCAGGGTCGCTCCTCCTGACGCTTGCCGTTCCCGTGAACTCATCGAGCATCCTCGATCAGGGGTGCTGACAGCGTCACGGGGAACCTCGCGTGGAGGGACGCATCGAAGGGGAGAGAGGGGATGCGAAGGAAGAAACGCGTCAAGTCAAATCTCCTGACCGATCTCAGCCGGGGCGTGTTGGGAATTCATCGCTCTCACTATCATCCGGTGTGCCGGGTGCTGCGCCAACCTTTTTCCCGCTTCCGTCAATTCTTGTCGCCGGTGCCGGCCGCAACGGCGAACACTACCTGAATAGACGTTCGAGCCTTCAAGGAGTATCCACGATTCTCATCTTCATTTATACTTAACCTCGACAATCTCGATCTTCATCTTGCCGGCGACGTCATTCAGGGGCAGCAGAGGCGTCAGCGACTGAATATTGTGCCAGTTGTGGTCCGTCAACTTGATATGGGTTGCTCCGACCGATCCCTCGCCAAGTGTGGCATCGATGCCGACCCATTGGCCGCGCACGAATACCTCGGTCCACATGTGCGTCCCGAAAAATGTCCTGCCCTGATGGTCCTCGCCATAGACGAAGCCTATCGCGGTCCGGGAAGGCACACCGGCAGCGCGGCACATCGCCGCCGTCAGCACGGCGCACTGCCGGCAGTCGCCGCGCAAGTTCTTCGCGATCTGACCCGCCGGCACGAAGGGCGACTTCGCGTCCATCTTCATGGTGCTGTGCGCCCAGCCCTCGATGCGCCGCGCCTTGAACCAGGGATCGGTCTCGTCGCCCACGGCTTCCTTCGCCGCATTCTGTATCCCCTCGTCGTCACTGTTGAGGTAGTAGTTGCTCTTCAGAAACTCCTCACCGATCT
>JBBRIK010001376.1:0-1903 GCA_038221045.1 Gemmatales bacterium | reverse complement strand
TCCTCCTCGGTCCCTCCCTTCCACAGGCTCCCGAGCAGGTGATACTCGGCCTCGCCGGAGAAAGTCAGAAATTCCTCATAGCGCAACTGGGCATCGACCCTGGCCAGCACCCTCTCCAGTCGTTCCTCCGCTTCCGGGGCGGGGGCTTGCCGCAGCAGGGTCTGGGCCTGGAGCAACGGAGGACGGGCGGCGCGGAACTGGCGTTGGCCGACCCACTCGTCAGCCTGGTCGAGCAGCCGAAGCGCGTCATTCCGGGCGTGTTCGCGATTCCGATGCGCGGAGTGCAGAGACAGAGCGAGGATGAGAATGGCCAGTGCGGTCAGCGCTCCCAGACTGGCCGCAAGGGCGCGCGCGGGGTGACGGCGTCCCCAGCGCTGGACTCGGCCGAACAGCCCCGGCGGACGGGCCTTGATCGGCTCGTGGGCCAGGAATCGCCCCAAGTCGTCAGCGAGTTCCGCAGCGGTAGCGTAGCGGTCGGCAGAGGACTTTCGCAGACACTTCAGGCAGATGGTCTCCAGATCGCGCGGCACCTTCTTCTGGAGCCGCTGAGGAGGTACGGGTTCATCCTCCAGGACGCTCCGCACCACATCCCACGCCGTCGCCCCCGTGAACGGCGGCCTCCCCGTGAGGCACTCGTAAAGGATCGCGCCTAGGGCGTACCCGTCAGTCCACGGCCCGATCTCGTGCGTCCGCCCGGCAGCCTGCTCGGGAGCCATGTACGCCGGCGTCCCCATGACGGAGCCGGACTGCGTCTGTCCCGTATCGCTGTCGAGCTGCTTGGCGAGGCCGAAGTCGGTAATCTTCGGGCTTCGGAGATCGGGCATCGGAGATCGGGAAGAACTGTCAAGCTTCTCTTCTTCCCGATCCCCAATGCCCGAGCCCCGATGCCCGAGAAGAATGTTGGCCGGCTTCAGGTCGCGATGGACGACGCCGGCCTGGTGAGCGGCGTGCATCGCCTGGGCCAGCGTCTCGACCAACCTGGCGGAGGCCCGAGCGGATTGCGGCGCTCCGCCCAGGTGACGGTCGAGACTGCCGCCATCGACGAATTCCAGCGAGAAGTAAGGCAGCGGCTCGGCGGTCCCTTCGCCCTGCCACTCGCCCGTCTCATACACCTGAACGATGTTGGGATGCTGTAACCGGGCGACGGCTTCCGCCTCCAGCCGGAAGCGGTTCAACTGGTCGCGGCCGGCGTATCGGCCGCCGAGGATCATCTTCAGAGCGACAACTCGCTTGAGTTTGAGGTGCCGTGCCTTGTAGACGACACCCATGCCGCCCCGGCCCAGTTCCCCCAGGATCTCGTAGCCGGGGACGACAGGCAGAGCGGGCGCGGTGTTGAAACCCTGGCCCTCCGTGCCGTCAGAGGCCGGAGGAGGTATCGTCTCCTCGAACGGAGAGGGTGGAGACAGGGTCGCGGGGTCCGTCGGTACGGCTGCGATAAGGAACAGTCCCGGCAATGACTCGGCGGGAACCCACTTCGGCCCGCCCTCTTCCAGGACCATATCGGCCAGCTTCAGTTCCCCGCGCGCGGCCAGTTCCTGGAGTTGCGGCCAGTTCACGGGACCGGCCTTCTTGCGATCCCTGACGTAGTACCAGCGTGAGTCCGCAGAGACGCTTGGCAGCATGGGCACGCCTTCCTGAGGTGGAGAGTCGATCCTCGGCAAAGACTGTTCGGGCTTCCGGCACTCGCGATTGTGATTCTACGGCGTGCGATGGTCCGATTCACCCGGCGAGCGGGGCCAGTAATGGCCCCGGTTAGGCGAACGCACCGAGGCCATTACTGGGCTGTCGAACCTTTGGCTCCTGCCGCTCATTGTTTTTCATGCTGCAACCTTGTCTGATGGGGGTGGTCGGCAAGCCGGTTGATGCTCTTCCGCCGTCTTGCCTTCCTCGCTCCCAGCCGGTT
>JBBRIK010001375.1:0-1906 GCA_038221045.1 Gemmatales bacterium | reverse complement strand
TTGCCGACCCGGCTGTCAACGATCAGGTTCACCGCTGTGTCACGCCCCAGCTTTTTCAGGGCGTCGGCCAGAGGCTCTTTCTCCACGTCCACGCTGACCCGCTGACGGGTCTGGCGGTTTGTCGCCATCACGTCCGTGGTGATGAGTACCTGTTCGCCGAGGATAACGAAGTCGAGGTCGTGTTCTCTCAGCAGGTTGCGCAGGCCGCGCCGCACCGGCGTTTTGTTGAGCTGGGCCGTCATCGTGACGCCTGCCAGACCGGTCCCATCGGGGCTGCGCTCTGCGAAGTGCAATTCGAGGATGGCCCGGTCCAGAATGAAATCGATTCCCGTCTTTTCCTTCAACTGATTGATCGCCTGCGTCAGCGGCAGGTTAGCGAACTCGATGGTCACCGACGTATTGAGGTCTTTCCGCACTTTCTGGGCCGGGCTGTCCTCGGCGGATTTCGCCCTGTCCGGCAGCGGGGCGGCCATGACGAGACGAAGAGGAGCATACCGCAACGGCAGCGACGACGACTTCTCCGCCGGCGTCTTCTTCTGGGGAGCGGGAGCCTTCGGTCCTGGGCCGCCAGTGCCCCCGAGCGCGCCGAAGCCGCCGCCGAGTTGGAACCCTCCCGCGGGAGCGAACGCGGGAGCGGGAGGAATCGCCATCAACTCGCGCGGCAGGTCGCGCGCCTTGGCGGGAGAGGTGAGATAGAGGGCATCGTCGAGGCGAACGACGTGCAAGCCGGCGCTGGCGGCAAGGACGTTGACCGTGGCTTCCAGGCCGGCCCCCACCATCTTCATCGAGACGAGCTTTTCCGCTTCCTTGGCCGACTGCGGATCAATCGTGATACTGACGGCGAAGGCCCGCGCCAGGTCGTCGATCGCCTTGTTTAGCGGCGACTCCTTGATTGAGCCGTGGACTTTCTGCGTCATCTGGAGGGCCACCGCGCGATCGGCCGTCGTCAGCAGCACGCGATCGCCCAGAACGGCATAGGTCATGCCCCAGGGCTGCAAGGCGCGGGCGAGGACGCCGTTGAGCGGGGCCTTGTTGCTCCGCAGGCTGATCGTCATCGGCGAGCCGCCGGGAAGCCACCAGGCCGCCAGCACGGGATCGACCTCGAAGGTGACGCCGGTCAGCGCGGTAAGCGTGTCGGCGGCCTTGGTGATCGGCTGGTTCTTGATCTCGATGTCTTTCTTTTCGCGGAGCGCCTGCACGATCTTTTCCGCAGGGGCCAGTTCCGCCTCCTTCTTCGGCGGCGATTCTTGCGCCAGAGCCGGCGTCAGCGCGACCATGACCGCCCAGCCCGTCAGGACGAGACGCTGCATAGATCAATCTCCCTTGGTTCGCCCCTGCCCTCGCTTCGAGAACGAGGGTGGAAGGCGGTCTCACTTCTTGCCGGCATCGTGCGAGGAGGGCAGGAAGCCCCGAACACCGATGCCGATCCGGCCGATACGCGCCGGGTCCTGGTCGTCGGGCATGCCCTTCTTCTGTCGTGTCTCCCAGCGCAGGGCGTTGTCGCGGGTCGTCACATAGATAGCGTTATCCTGCAAAATCGGCTTCAATTCGGCCATGTCCGCCAGCATCGCCACCGCCGTATCCAGGGGCGTGTTGGCGAAGCGGGCGGTCACGAGGGTCTTCGCCTTGTCGGCGACACGAGCGTCGAGGATGATGTTGTGTTCGGTCTGCTCCGCGAGTTCCTTCAGCGCGTCTTCGAGGGGTCGTTTCTCGAACGACTTGTAGACGAGCGGCAAGTAGGGGCCAGGATGATCGCCCCAGATTTCCTTCCGCAGCGCCTTGACCGTCGTGATTTCGACGCGGTCCTTGCGGACGATGAAAGTAGCACCAGAGGAAGCCGGCACCCGCTCCAGGAATTTCTTCAGATACCGTTCCGGAGTGATGTTCACCTGTCTCGGAATGGGCA
>JBBRIK010001374.1:0-1910 GCA_038221045.1 Gemmatales bacterium | reverse complement strand
GTCTGCGATCCATCCCCTCACCCCCAGCCCTTCTCCCCCGAAGCGGGGGCGAGGGGGGCAAGAATGGAACCCGTTGCCGCAACCGGGAGTCAATGAGATGCATCTAAAGAGTTTCCTCAAGGCGGGCCACACACCGTCGCTGTTGTGCGCCTTCCTTTATTTCGACATCAGTTTCATGGTCTGGGTGCTGCTCGGCGCCCTGGCCAACTCGATTGTTCCCGACGAGCGCTTCAAACTTACCGACTCCGAGCGCGGCCTGATGCTGGCGTTGCCGCTGCTGGGCGGCTCGCTTCTGCGTCTGGCCCTCGGTCTGATGACCGATCGCATCGGCGCTCGCAAGACGGGACTGATCGGCCTTGGCCTGACGCTCGTGCCGCTGCTGCTTGGCTGGCTCTGGGCCGACAGCTTCCCGAAGATCCTCATCGTCGGCATGATGCTCGGCGTCGCCGGAGCGAGCTTCGCGGCCGCGCTGCCGCTGGCGAGTAGGTGGTATCCGCCGCAGTATCAAGGCATGGCTATGGGGATCGCCGGCGCGGGCAACAGCGGCACGGCCATCGCCACGCTCTTCTCTCCCATCCTCGCGGAATACGTCGGCTGGCAGGGCGTGTTCGGACTGGCTCTGATTCCGATTCTGATGACGCTTATCGTCTTCGCGGCGTTCGCCAAGGACAGTCCGAAGCAGCCGGCTCCGAAGGCGTTGACTGCCTACGGTGCGGTCTTCAAACATGCGGATACCTGGTGGTTCTGCGCTCTCTATTCAGTGACGTTCGGCGGTTTCGTCGGCTTCGCGATGTTCCTCAACAGCTTCTTTCACCTGCAATTCGGGGCATCGAAGATTCAGGCGGGTTACTTCGCGACGGCCTGCGTCATCGCCGGCTCGTTCCTGCGTCCCGTCGGCGGTTACCTCGCGGATCGTCTGGGCGGCGTGCGCATGCTGCTGATGCTCTACACCGGCGTCGGAGTGTCGATGCTCGCTCTGGCGGGACTGACGAGTCTGGAGCCGACGACTCCGCTGCTTTATGTGACGGGCCTGGTGATGTTCCTCGGCATGGGCATGCTCGGTATGGGCAACGGCTCGGTGTTCCAGTTGGTGCCGCAGCGGTTCCCGAAGGAGATTGGCGTCATGACCGGGATCGTCGGCGCGGCGGGCGGCGTGGGCGGCTTCTGCCTGCCGCCGTTGCTGCTGGGCCTGCGTCAATCGATGGGCAGTTTCATGGGCGGCTTCGCGATCTTCGGGGTCGTCGCCTTCGCCTGTGTGGGGCTGCTGGTCTATGTGAGCCGGACCTGGGAAAGCACGTTTGTCGGACAGGGGGGCGTCGCGGCGGCAACCGCGAACGAGCGCCCACCTGCCCCCGCCCCGGTGGCCGCTTCTTCGCCCGTCCCGGTGGAAGCGACCGCTTGATCTTGCCGCTTGCGGCTTTGCAAAGCCACAAGCGGCCTACAGAGGAGAAGCATCATGAGGCATGGCTACCTGATCGACATGGATGGGGTTCTCTATCGCGGCAACGAACTGATCCCCGGAGCGGAGCGGTTTGTGCGCCTGCTCCGCGAACGCGATCTGCCCTTTCTCTTTCTCACCAATAACAGCCAGCGCACCCAGCGCGACGTGGCTGCCAAGCTCTCGCGCATGGGCGTGGACGTCGAGGACGAGCACATCTTCACCTGCGCCATGGCGACGGCACGCTTTCTCGCGGGCCAAAAGAAGCGAGGCACCGCCTTCGTCATCGGCGAGGGCGGCCTGCTGACCGCTCTGCATCAGCAGGGCTACGCCATCGTCGATCACGATCCCGATTACGTCGTCGTCGGCGAAGGCCGGGTCTTCAACCTCGAAATGGTCGAGGCGGCCGTCCGCATGATCCATCGCGGGGCCAAGCTGATCGCGACCAATCTCGATCCGAACTGTCCGACGC
>JBBRIK010001373.1:0-1918 GCA_038221045.1 Gemmatales bacterium | reverse complement strand
GTCAACGCTTCTCGAAGAGGGCGTTCCAGTCCACGCTCATCAGCAGATCGAACCCGGGACTCTGGAACTTGAACTTGCAACTGCACGGCGCGACCAGCATCCCGCATGACTCGGCGATGTTCTCGGCGGTCAGGCCGTCGCCGATCAGGCCGCCGAGCGTCCGGCCCCGTCCGAAGACCGGAAAGGCCATCGTCTCGGTGCGCTTCTCGATGTCTTCCTCGCTCTTGAGCAGCATCGCCCGCAGCATCTCCTCGGCCGGGTCGTCGCGGCGAACGCGGATCATCGAGAACGCGAGTTTCAAGGGCGGCCCGGCCGCGAGGCGATCCTCGGGACTGTCCGTCAACTTCGGCAGTTTTAGGTGTCCCGCCAATCGTTTCAGTTCCTTCTCCAGCAGCGCGGCGGCGGCGGCGTCCTTCTCCTTGTCGCCGCTCTCCAGCAGCACCCAGACAGCGGTCTCGCCCGCCTTCAGCCGTTTGGCCAGTTCGACGCGTGCCTTCGACTGCACCAAGCCTTCGATGGTTATACTCTCAAGCTTCCCCGACCAGATCGTCACGAGTTCGCGGTCGAGGTTCTCCGCCTGCGCGGCCAGGCATGGCAGCGCGGGCTTGCCCAGCCCGGCATAGAGCTTCCGGTTCGCCTCGGTCGTGCTATCGAGATCGACGAGGTTCAGATCGAGATTGCACACGACCCCCTCGGCGGGGCCATGTTTTCGCAGCGTCTTGACTAGTGCCGACTGATCGTCGGATAGCGCTCCTCGATGGAACACATGGACGCGATAGGTTTCGGGCTTCCAGTGTTCGAGGGCATAGCGGAACACCGGGACATTGCAGGCCCGGCTCGCATTCGACAGGAGCAACACGACGAGTGCCGTGGCCAGCGTCTGGGGCATTCTCATGGTCATCGGCCCTCCTCCACGATCTCGATGCCGCTCAGGAGCGAGGTGGACACTTTCGCGGACACCGAAGGCACGAACGTCACCACCAGTTCGCGTTTCAGTTTGACTCCGGTCACCTCCTTGACCAGCGAGCGATTCCGGCCGCCCGCCTCCTTGACGATATCAAACGCCTTCAGCACTGTCTCTCCCTGCAAGGCCACGTCGAAGATGCGCTCGCCCGCCTCGACGGCCTCCAGTTCGGCGAAGTGGAAACGCACCGTATAGACGCGCTCCGTCGCGACAGCGCTCTTGTCGGCCAGTTCGATGGTCAGGGCGTGAAGCCCCTTGACGGCCGAGCTGGCGACCCAGGCGGGACCGGGACCGCTCACCTGCGATGCGTGGTGGCGGATGTAGTCCGGCTTCGCGGGGATCGTCGTCACCGGCACCATCGGCGAACGGCCCGCGACCGAGGGATACTCCGTCCAGAGTGTGCCGTTGTCGCCGCGACGGTCCCCCGGCGCGCCGAAGTTCAGTCCCATTCGCTTGACGGTCCCCTTACCCTGACGCGCACCGAAGTACGTCCACAGTTCCGCTTCCGGCATGTGGACCAGGGCGAGCGACGTCTGGTTCTGGTAGTTGCAGGAACAGGTCCGCGTGTAGTCGGGAGCGCTCAGGACGCCGTTGGCGACGATGAGGTTGTTCGTGCAGGAAGAACGGAAGCCACCCAGGTTGCCCGTGCCGCCGTCGTTGCAAAGATCGTAGAAGCCCGCCGCTCCGGAACGAAAGGTCAGCAGATGCTCCGAGGCCGCCGGCGTGTTGCAGCCGTAGCCGCGCGACCAGACCCACTCCACCTGCTCGCCGGTCAGCGGATCGGTGCGCGTCTTCTTCTTGCCTGTCAGCAGATCGCAGGCATTCCCCTGCATCAGGACCGTGTCGCGGAGGATCATCGCCGGTCCGCCGTGTTTCGACGCAAACCAGAGGACCTCGCCGCTGCCGGCCCGATACGCCCGCATGCCGAGCGGCTCGTCGTTGATGGAGTCACGC
>JBBRIK010001372.1:0-1922 GCA_038221045.1 Gemmatales bacterium | reverse complement strand
ATCCAGCGCTGGATTGTTCGTCAGGCGCTTCACGTCGCCGCCGTCGGCGTTCATCGTGTAAATCTCGAAATTGCCGTGGCGCGTGCTACAGAACGCGAGTCGCTTGCCGTCCGGCGACCAGCGCGGCGACTCGTCGAACGCCTTGTGCGGCACCAGCACCTTGTTGTCGGTCCCATCAGCGTTGACGGTGTTGATTTGCAGCTTGCCGTCGGTCCCTTGCAGGGTGTCCCAGACGAAGACGATCTTCTTACTATCCGGCGACCAGGAGCCGTCGAACATCGGCGTCGTGGCGGTCAACAACGGCTTCCAGTCGCCGCCCGAGGCGCCCATCGTCCACAGTCCCATCTTGCCTTCGTGGATGCGCGTGCAGAGGAACTTCTTGCCGTCCGGCGACCACGTCAAATGCTGCTTGAAACCTCCATCGCGCGTCAGCCGGACGACAGCGGCCGGTGCGTTCGCCGGCGGCTCGCCGCTGAACGAGATCACGGTCGCGCTGCACAACGCAAGCAGACAGACGAGACGACGCACGATCACCTCCGGTTCGCCAGACATTCCAGGACCGCCTTCGCCTCACGCGTCAACTCGCACTCCTTCGCTCCAGCCGCAAGGGTGACGAGCAACTCCTTCGCGCCGGCTGAGCCGAGCATCTCCAGCACTTCCAGGGCGCGCAGCAGTCGGAGTTCCTCGGGAGGACGCACCTCGCGCAGGATGGCGGTCAGGACGTCCTCGATGCGCCGCCGAACTTCGAGCGTCGGCTTATTGCCGAGTTCTTCTCGGAGGCGCGGCTCAAGGCCCCGGCCCAGGCTCATCAGTTTCTTGATCGCCCTGGTGCGGACGGCGAAGCGCCTGGCGTCGAGATCGAGGATCAACGCCGCGACCTCCGCCTCACTCACCGGCCGAACCTGCTCGCGCAGCAGAGCGAGGGTCTGATCGCCGCCGCGCGCCAGCGACTGAATCGCCTCGCCGACAACCGCTCCGTCGCTCGAAGCCAGTTCCTCCCAGAGCGCCGCCGACTTTTCCGCTGTCAAGCGCAGCGTCTCGGGCCGCAGCGTCTCCGAGGTCACATCCCAGACCACGCCGGTCGAATCGACACCGGCGGAAAGCAAACGCTTGCCATCCCGCGAAAAGCTCAGCGCCAACACCGCGCCGCGATGGCCTTCGAGGATGCGCAGACGCAGGCCCGAGCGTGCATCCCACAAACAGACGAGCCCATCGTCGTGTCCCGAGGCAAAGTGCAGTCCATCGGGAGAGCAGACGAGACTGTGGACATAGGTTCCGCCCGGCAAGGTACGCCGCTCGGTCCCGCTGGCGGTCTCCCAGAGGCGAATCGTACTGTCGCGCCCGCCGGTAATCGCCACACGGCCCGAAGGCACGAGGGCCACGGCAAGACAGCCGCCCTGATGGCCGGGCGCTTCGAGGAGAGGTCTGCCGGAATGAGGCGCGACCAGATGCGGGCAGGCCGCGCCGTCGGTGAAGAGCAGTTTGCTCCCATCTCCGGAGAGGGCGAGAGACAGGATCTTCTGATAGTCGTGTCCCCCGACGACCGATCTGGCCTGTCCGCTGGCGGCTCCCCATTGCCGGATGGTCCGATCCTGACTGGCCGAGAAGAGTGTCCGGCCGTCGGCCGTGAAAAGCAGCCCCGTGACCGCTCGCCCATGACCCTTGAGTGCGCGCTGCTCCTTGAGCGACTGAGCGTCGTGCAGGAGGACCTCGCCACTCGAACGCGCCAGGGCGAGCGTCTTCCCGTCCGGTGAGAAGGCCGTCGCGAGGAAGTGCGACTGGTTCAATTCCACTTTCCCATGCTCGCTTCCGTCCTTCGTCGAGTGGAGGCGCACCTGCCCATCACGATCGATGAGGATCGCCCTCTTTCCATCCGGAGAGAGGGCGGCACTGACGATTGCTCGGGCAGGCTCTCGGGGAGC
>JBBRIK010001371.1:0-1927 GCA_038221045.1 Gemmatales bacterium | reverse complement strand
GCTGTGCCTGTGATTGCCGACCAAGCCCCGCGAAAGAGTGTCCCAGATCGCAGCATGTACCAGAGAAAGCGAGAGTGTAACCGGCTCCGATCGGGCTTGATAATGGCAACGTGCCGTTGAAAACAAAAATCCTGCCTGGTGAAGTTGCATACTTTATAACGATGGCCCTTGCCACCTTAGCTTGACCGCGGACGGAGAGTTGCTTGCACCGCGCAGGCGCGGGGCTTCGCGGAAGTGAGGGGTGGTAGGATGGAAGCACCCGAACAACCGAGGAACAATCCTATGAGCGAGCCATTGCCCTCGGCCCTCAAGCGCCCCGAGCCCTCCTCGAATCTCCTGGACGGGCTGCGTTGCGGGCTACCGGGTGCCTGGCAGCGGCTCCACGCCGTCTATGCTCCCGTGATCGCCTGCTGGTGCCGGCGGCAGAGCTTGCAGCAGGCTGACGTTGAGGACATTGTGCAGGACGTGCTGACCACGCCGGCGCTCGTTGACTTTCGGCGCGCCCAGGAGGGCGGGTCGTTCGTCGCCTTTCTGTTCACGATAACCCGCAGCCGGCTCGTCGATCACTGGCGGCGACAGCAGCGCCAGCCGGTCGGGGCAGGGGGCAGCGACGCGCGGCAGCGGCAAGAAGCGGTCGCGGAGCCGGCCGCGGAGGACGAGGCGAGCGATTTCCGGATGCTCGCCCTGCGACGAGCGCTGGACATCGTGCAGCCCGAGGTGGAGGCGAAGACCTGGGCGGCCTTCTGGCGAACGGTCATCGACGGCCAGGACATTGCCCTCGTCGCCGAGCAGTTGCAGATGACTCCTGGGGCGGTCCGCGTGGCGAAGTGCCGTGTCCTTCAACGGCTGCGCGACGAACTGGAATGACTTCGTGTAACGCTCGCTGCGTTCTTCTGACAGACTCAACGAGAAAGGAGCAATACGATGACCTGTCCTGATCGCGAGCAACTCCAGGCCTTCCTGCGCGGGGAAGGCGACACGAGCCTCAAGGAACATGTCGAGAACTGTCCCTGCTGCCAGGAGGTGTTGGAGAGCTTCAGCACGCTGGACGAGGCCGGCGTCCGGCAAGCGGCCCAGCTGCCGCCTGTCCCGCCGATCATCACCGAGCCGCCTCGGCAGTTGGGCCATTACGAGCTGCTCAAACGGCTGGGAGCGCCCAGCGGCCAGGGCGAGGTGTGGCTGGCGCGGCACATCAACCTCAAGTGCCTGTTTGCCGTCAAGATGCTGCGGGCGGATCACGGTGGGCGTGAGGCCCTGGAACGCTTTCGCCGGGAGATGCAGTTCACGGCCAGGCTGGAACATCCGAACATCGTCGGCGTCCGTCATGCGGAGGAGATCGACGGGCAACTGATTTTTGCCATGCAGTACGTCGATGGGTTCTCGCTGCACGAGTTGGTCCAGCGGCGCGGGCCGCTCCTCATCGCCGACGCGTGCGAACTCATTCGCCAGGCGGCCGTCGGCCTGCAGCACGCCTTCGAGCACGGCGTCGTCCATCGCGACATCAAGCCGGGCAACCTGATGGTAGACCGGACGCAGACGGTGAAGGTGCTCGACTTCGGCCTGGCGCGGGGCGGGACGGACGCCGCGGGCGAGGCGCTCACCGAGGACTCGGCGATCCTGGGGACACCAGAGTACATGGCTCCCGAGCAGGCGAACCAGGCGAACCAGGTCGATATCCGGGCGGACCTCTATTCGCTTGGGTGTACGCTGTATTTCCTGCTGACCGCGACACCTCCGTTCACGGAGGACAGCGAGGGAAGCCGGCTCGCCATCCTGTATGCCCACTGCTACAAGCCGATCCCGCTAATTCGCCAACGCCGGCCGGACCTGCCCGCGCCGCTGGCGACGCTGCTCGAGACGAAGCTGCTTGCGAAGAATCCGGACAGCCGGCTACAGACGCCCGCTCACCTTGTTGCCGCCCTGCAAG
>JBBRIK010001370.1:0-1928 GCA_038221045.1 Gemmatales bacterium | reverse complement strand
CGTCGTCTTCCGAACAAAGACGACGCAGAGCGCCGGAAGAGGCGTGCCCACGCTCTGCGTGGGAACGAGGAAAGAAGTGGAGATACTTCCATGACTCACCTCCACCCTCGCCTGTCCCGGCGCGACTGGCTGCGGCTCGCCTCGGCGGGCGTCGTCGGCTACTCGATGTCCGGCTGGCTCGAAGCCCTGGCCGCTGACACGGCCAAGAATCCACAGCGGAAGCGCGCCTGCATCCTGCTCTGGATGAATGGCGGTCCCTCGCAGATGGACACGTTCGATCTCAAGCCCGGCCACAAGAATGGCGGGCCGTTCAAAGAGATTCAGACCAACGCGCCAGGGCTGAAGATCAGCGAACATCTGCCGAAACTCGCGAAACATGGCGACAAGTTGGCCGTCGTCCGCTCCATGTCCACCAAGGAAGCGGATCATGGCCGGGCGACCTACCTGATGCGGACAGGGCGAGCGCCGGGTGGACCGATCCAGTATCCGATGATCGGCTCCGTCATCGCCAAGGAACTCGAACAGCCCGGTTTCGATCTTCCCGGCTTCGTCAGCATCGCTCCCTATCGCTTCCTCAGTCCGGGGGCCTTCGGTCCTGGGTTCCTTGGGCCGCAGTACGCTCCGCTCGTCGTCGGCGAGAACGCCGGCGTCGTGGCGAATCCCGGTGCCGGCGCCGATTACGCCAGCGCCCTGAAAGTCCTCGATCTCGATCTGCCCGGCGGCGTCGTCCGCCAGCGCGCGGACGCCCGCGTCAAACTGCTCGACGAGGTCGATACCGACTTCATCAAGGAACGTCCTGACCTGCCCGCGGTCAGTCATCGCACCGCCTATCAGCGGGCCGTGCAGATGATGCACTCCGAAACAGTCAAGGCGTTCAATCTGGAGTCCGAGCCGAAGGAACTGCGCGACCGCTACGGCAAGAACCTGTTCGGCCAGGGCTGTCTGCTGGCGCGGCGGCTCGTCGAGCGCGGCGTGCCGTTCGTCGAGGTGACGCTGGCCAATGTCGCGGATGCCCAGGTTTTCGGCTGGGACACGCATCAGAACAACTTCGACGCCGTCAAGAAGCTCAGCGCCGTCCTCGACGCCGGCTGGGCCACGCTCATGGACGACCTCAAGAGCAAGGGACTGCTCGACACCACCACCATCATCTGGATGGGTGAATTCGGACGCACGCCGAAGATCAACGGCCAGACGGGACGCGATCACTGGGCAAACTCGTGGTCGACCGTCCTGGCCGGTGGCGGCATCAAGGGCGGACAGGCCATCGGCAAGACCAGCGACGACGGCATCGAGGTCAAGGATCGGCCAGTGAGCGTCGCCGATCTGCTGGCGACCCTCTGTCAGGGGCTGGGCTTGGATCATCTCAAGCAGAACCCGTCGAACGTCGGCCGGCCCATTCGCCTCGTCGAACCGACCGCCAAGGTCATCAAGGAGGTGCTCGCATGAAAGCCAAAGAGAACATCGCGACGTGGAAATGCCTCAGCGCCGGCGTGGTGCTGGCTCTCGTCCTGGCTCTGCTCCTCAGTGAGGGCATCAGCGCGGAGGAAGTGAAGAAGAAGGCCACGGCGGATGAGGGACATCTCGTCGTTTTCCTGGCCGACACGCGGCCCGTGCTGATTCGCGTCCATGTGCGGATGGAAGGCAAATCCATCGACGAATCGTTCAACAAGTTCGTCGATGAGCTGTTCGACAAGACCGATGCCAACAAGGACGGCTTCCTCGATACGAAGGAAATGGGCCGGCTGCCCGCCGTGCAGGAAATGTTCGGCAACCCCTTCGCGGGCGCGGTCATCGATGAGTCCGATGGCTGGGGGCCGGACGTCAATCGCAACGGCAAGGTGACACGCGAGGAGCTGAAGACGTACTATCGCCGTAAGGGCGGCGCCGCCCTTCACCTCACGCAGGGCAGCAGCAATAACGACACCATG
>JBBRIK010001369.1:0-1928 GCA_038221045.1 Gemmatales bacterium | reverse complement strand
TCTTGCCGCTTGCGGCTTAGCGGTCTCTCCTTGGCACACCTCCCACCTTCTCTCCTCTTGACCCCTTTGCAATGGTCCGCTACGAGCCAGATTCCATGAGTCCGGTTGTGCCGGACGGAGTATCGCGTCCGGCTCAGCCGGACCTACAAGAGCGGAGCCGAATCATGCGAACCTCGCTGGCACTGCTGCTCGTCGCGGCCCTGGCGCCGTTGACCCAGGCGGCTGACCTGCGCTTCTTCAACGACGCCGCCCTGCACGCCGTCCAGTTCATGGACGACGGCCTGGAAGGATGGGCGGCCGGCGACGAAGGCGTCATCTGGCACACCATCGACGGCGGCAAAAGCTGGGATCGCCAGCCGACCGGCGTTCGCGCCTCGCTTCGCTCTCTTCACTTCATCAATCCCCTCGCCGGCTGGGCGGCCGGCCGCGAGGAACTCCCCTTCGGGGCGGGCAGCGCCGGCGTCATGCTCGTCACCCTCGATGGAGGCGAAAGCTGGCATCGGCGAACGCTCAACGCCATGCCCGGACTCAACTTCATTCAGTTCCTCAACGAGAAGGTCGGCTACGCCGCCGGCGATGGGACCGATCAGTATCCCAGCGGACTCTTCGTCACGAAGGACAGCGGCAAGACGTGGAACCCCGTACCTGGCCCGCGCTGTCCCGGCTGGTTCGCCGCCTCGTTCAGTGACGACGACAACGGCGCGCTCGTCGGCCGCTGGAATCGCCTCGCCAGTCTGCGCCGCGGTCAGGTCGCTCTCGGCAACAACGACTGGCTCGGCGGCCGTGACATTCGCGGTCTCTATGCTCCGAAAACGAAGGGCGCTCGCCAGGTCGCCGTCGGCCAGGGTGGACTGCTGCTGTTCAGCGACGGCGGCGCGAAGTGGGACATTCCCGAGTTGCAGTTGCCCCAGGAGGTTCGCTCGTGCTGGGACTTCCAGGCGGTCCACGGGGCAGGCAAACACGTCTGGGCAGCAGGCCGTCCGGGTTCGATGTTGCTGCACAGCAGCGACGGCGGCCGGACCTGGGGGATGCAGAGTACCGGCCAGGCGCTGCCCCTCCACGGACTCTTCTTCCACGATGAGAAGAACGGCTGGGCCGTCGGCGAACTCGGCCTGATCCTCAATACCCGCGATGGCGGACAGACGTGGACCGCTCAGCAACAGGGCGGCAAGCGCACTGCCGTACTCTTCGTTCACGCACACTCGACCGCAGTCCCCCTCGACGCCGTGTCCCGACTGACCGAAGAGGGCTACCTGAGTGCCGCCCTCCGCATCATCGCGGCCGATCCCGGAAGCGCTCCTTTCCGTCGTGCGCTCGATGGCGACCGCCTCGCAGCGGCGATGAGACTCGCCGGCGGCGCGGCGGGAGACGCGCTCTGGCAGTTGCCGTTGCCCGCTCACATGGGACGCGAATCGCATGACAGCGTCGTCAAGTACTGGGACGATCTCCACGGCGGCAAGTCGAGCGAACAGGTGCTGCGTCAACTGGTGCTGGCCCTTCGCGTGTGGCGGCCTGACGTTCTCGTCTGCGATCCCCTCGATTCGACCGCCGCCGGCGCGGCCGGTACTCTCGCCGAGGCGATGAAGGAGGCGTTCAAGCAAGCCGCCGATCCGAAGGCGTTTCCCGAGCAGTTGAGCCAACTTGGCCTGCGTGCCTGGAAGCCCTCGAAGCTCTACGCCCTCACCGCGGATGGCACGCCGGGCGCTGTCGTCCTCGACTACAGCGACGTCCGCTCCCGGCTGCAAGCGACGGCGCGCGAGTTCGCCGCTCCTGCCGCCGGCCTGCTCGCCGGCAAGGCCGTCGTCCTGCCGCGCAGCCGTGCTTTCCAGTTGCTGGCGAGCAACCTTGCCGGCACGGATACGCATCAATCGCTCTTCGAGGGAGTGGCGGCGTCAGCGACCGGCGACTCCCGGCGGGCCATGCCGCCT
>JBBRIK010001368.1:0-1939 GCA_038221045.1 Gemmatales bacterium | reverse complement strand
GGCTCGACGGCGGCCCTAGCCACATGGAGACCTACGACCCCAAGCCGGAAGCCCCGAGCGAATATCGCGGGCCCTACGGCGTCATCAACACCAACGTCCCCGGCATCCGCATCGCCGACATCCTGCCTCGCCATGCGCGGCATGCGGACAAGATGGTCTTCCTGCGCTCGATGCACCACGACAATGGCGACCACTTCGCCGCCGCCCACTGGATGTTGACGGGCAAGCACGGATCCACGGCAGTCAACTTGCCGCAGATGTATCCCTCGTTCGGGTCTTACATCGCCCGATGCGTCGGTCCGAACCAGCCCGGCTTGCCCGCTTATGTCGGCCTGCCGTCGGCGCAGAGCGTTTACCTCTTCCCCGGCTACATGGGCTCGGCCTACCTCGGCGCTCAATACAACCCGTTCGATGTCGATCAGCAAAATCGCTATCTCGCCGCCAACGGCTCAGGCAACATCGGCTCGCCCCGCCGCTTGCAATCGCTGCTGCAAACACAAGCCGGCACGATGGATTCCCGCATGAGCCTGATGCGCTCCCTCGACACGATGCGACGAGATATCGACCGATCCGGCACCATGGACGCCATGGACCGCTACCAGCAGCAAGCCGTCGATCTCATTACCAGCTCCACAGCCCGCGACGCCTTCGACATCGACCGCGAACCAGTGCGGCTTGCCGATCGCTACGGCCGAGGCCCCTGGGGTCGCTACACGTTGATGGCTCGTCGGCTCGTCGAAGCAGGCGTAACTTTTGTCACCGTCGATATGCCTCACTGGGACGATCATTCCAATATCAAGGACGGTCACGGCTATAAGTTGCCTCACGTCGATAGCGCCGTCGGCGCCCTGCTCGAAGACCTGCAAGATCGAGGTATGCAGGACGATGTGCTCCTGATTGTCATGGGGGAATTCGGGCGAACTCCACGCATCAACACGGGCCAGCCCGGCATCCCCATCCCTGGCCGCGACCACTGGGGCAACGCCTTTTCCGTCATGCTCGCCGGCGGCGGTCTGCGTACCGGCCAGGTCGTCGGCTCCACGAACTCCAAGGCTGAGCATCCCGTCAATCGTCCGTTGCGCCCGCACGACCTTCTCGCCACCATCTACCGCTGGCTTGACATCGACGTGACCCAAACATTCCGCGACCACTCCGGCCGACCGCACGCGATCCTCGAACAGGGGCGGGCCATCAGCGAGATCCTCTAACCTATATAGCCCGCCATTTATGGCGGGTGACGAGTGTACCCGCTGTCAACATGCCCTATAGAGGACGCTCCAGCAAAAACTCCTCCCGCCGCAACTTTTGCATTCGCGGCAACCCGCCGCACATTTGCAGGTACTCGGCAAAATCGCCGACGCCGAAGATATGCCTTTCGATGAATTTCAAATACTCCGCAGGATCGTTCTCCACTTCAAGCCAATGCCGCAGATGCTCCTCGTCGGAGAAATACTCGTACGGCATGTTGCCAGGGAAGCTGCCGAAGGGGACTTCGCAGACGGCATCGACGCAGTAAAACGGGATGGCCGTGCGCGTCGGGTCCCGACGAATGTCGTCGTTGGGGATCAAGCGCTCGCAGGTAATGATGAGCTTCTTCGATGCACGGGCCAGATCGAGGTCGGCGACGCTGGTGCCGCGGATTCGGCAGTTGCCGTAGCGATCCGCTTCGTGAACGTGAATAACGCCGACGTCGGGATAGCATGCGGGGACCACGAGCAGCTTCTCGCCCGTGAAGGGGCAAACCATCTCCCTGGCGGCGCTTTTGCGAAACGTATCGGTTCCGAGCATCGAACGCATCGGCAAAAACGGCACGCCCATCGCGGCTGCCTTGAAACGGACTGCGAGGGCGTAGTTGCTCCACTCGGTGCTCTCGACTTCCCGCGATTCCATCACCCGCCGCGCGTGCGGCGACAACCCACGCGCCTCAAGGCCGACGACG
>JBBRIK010001367.1:0-1941 GCA_038221045.1 Gemmatales bacterium | reverse complement strand
AGGGAACGACGGGACGTGTCCAGACGATGGGATAAGCCAGGATCATCGAAGCAGGAGATTCGACTGCGGGGCGCACCTTAAACGGGGCCGACGCTGGAGAGTGTTTCCTCCTCGGCGAACACCGTCTGGTTGCGGCCGGCGTGCTTGGCCCGGTAGAGGGCGGCGTCCGCGGCCAGGAGCAATTTGACGGTATCGCTCTCCCTTCCGGGACTCCAACAGGCCGCTCCCAGGCTGACGGTCACGGTCAACTCGCTGTCTCCCAGATCGACGGGTTCATTCGCAACGCTTCGACGGAGTCGTTCTCCGAGGGTCATCGTGGCCTTGCCGGAGCAACCCGGCAGAACGATGAGGAACTCCTCGCCGCCATACCGGCCGACGGCGTCATAGGGCCGCACGCTATCCCGCATGCGTTGCGCGGCCCGCCGCAACACCTGATCGCCGGCAAGGTGGCCATGCGTGTCATTCACGTCCTTGAAGTGGTCGAGGTCCGCGAGGAGGACCCCCATTGGCTGACCGGCACGGCGGGCGCGAGCCAGTTCGCGAGCGAGGATTTCGAGGATGGCACCCCGATTCCACACTCCCGTCAGAGCGTCTCGTGTGGCCTGTTCCTCGAGCCGTCTGTGGGCGGCCATGAGCTGTCCTTGCAGGTTCAAGATGCGCCGGCCCGTGTTCAGCCGGGCCTTCAACTCGGGTTCATCCACCGGTTTGGAGAGGAAATCGTCCGCGCCCGCCTCCAGTCCGGCAAGTCGCTCCTCGCGGCCAGCCCGGCCCGTTACCAGCACGATGTAGGTGTACGGCCCAGGGGAATTCTTGCGGACCTCCTCGCAAACCTCGATCCCATCCATTTCGGGCAATCCCCAATCGAGCAACACCAACCGGGGAGCATCCGGCGACTGCAACACCCGCAGCGCAGACAGACCGTCATGGACGACAAGAGGATCGTAACCCCAGCGCCGGAGGATGGTGGCGAGCAGCCGCGCCTGGTCGGGATGGTCTTCCGCTATCAGGATCTTGGTGAGGGACTCGTCCATCGGGAATGCTCTCGGCAAGGACGGCCAGCTTCCGGGGAGTACAGACTGGCATTCAGGGAAAGTGATGTCGGGGCAGGGGAGACAGTTTGGTTATCCATGCATCTCCTGTACCTTCTGCTTTTCCTCCTCGATAAGAGTGGAAACTCGATTGCTTCATCCTGTCCGCCATATGAAGCGAACGTCCTATCATTATTGTACGCCAGGAGGCTATCCTGTTTTCAACAGGAAATGCCCCAAGGCGGTTCAAAAGAGAGTCGAGAAAGTGTCACAATCATCAAGTTTGATCGGTCAAGAAGTGCCGTAGAAAGCCTCGGCAAGCAGCCTCGTTCGCTCGCGCACCAGATCGACGATGTTATCCACCTCGGCCGCTGTGAGAGCCGACACATAGTCTTCCGCCGGACGGCGGGCGACAGTGTACACCTGCACCAGCTTGATTCGTCCCCCCGCCTCGACGATGTCATTCAGCCGCTGACAATACGCCTCCAACTCCGGCAACGCGGGCGGCTCCCCGTGTAGCTTCAGAAACATCGCCTGAATGACGATGGGCGCCATCTGCGCCGCGAAAGTGATGTTCTCCAGAACCCGCTCGAAGGGGATTGTCGTTCGGTCGATCGCCTGGTAGTACTCGCCAGTACCCGCTTCGAGTTTGGCCCAGATCTCGCCTTCGTGAGCGAGCAGCAACTCGAGTCCGTGCTGCACGCCAGGTTTGTGAAACTGCGTCGCGTTGGTGATGAGGACCAACTTGACCCCCAGCAGGCCGCGACGTTCTTTCACCACCGCCACGGCTTCGACGATGGCGTCAAAGTGCGGACAGGTCGTCGGCTCGCCGTCGCCGGAAAAGGCGATATCGTTGAGCCGGCGCAGAGCTTCCGGCGTCGAGCGAAAGCGCTCCTCCTCGAAGAGCGTGCCG
>JBBRIK010001366.1:0-1941 GCA_038221045.1 Gemmatales bacterium | reverse complement strand
ACTAACCCGATCGCTGATGTCGCCTTCGGGTCAAACTCGGAAGTCGCCATCGGCTCGGGTCACTTCCGCTTATTCCCCAGGAGCTGACATCCGCCGTCCCGAACACGAGGTCTGCTTTGGTGCCAACAGCGGAAGTCATCCCAAGTCGCAATGGCTCTCCCGATTTTGCTTTTCTTGCAACCAGGGCCGCCGTACGCTCCGCGACACGGCGTCAGGGGATCATTGATGCAACGGCGTAACTTCCGAAGTCGGCCATCTGGGGAATTCCGAAATTAGTCACCAGTGACGCCCCCGGGGATCTGGCGGGCTGTCCCAAAGAGGAACCACCATGACTGCGTCAGACACCTCGATCAAACTCAGTCTTGAGCCGCCGGGGCCAGGATCGTGGGAGCAGGATCCCGTTCACTTCCCGCGCCCGATGACGCGCTACTTCCAGGAGACCCATCCGCCCTCGTTCAAGAGCGGCACCAACGACTTCGCTCGCTTCTACGGGATGCTCATCGACGGCCTGCAGATGAGTTACGTGAAGGGCTTCGGCTACAAGCAGCTGATGCCGGCGCCAGAGGCGGAAATCCCACAGCGCTTTCAACGCGCCGAACAGGTCTTCGCGCAGAAACTGTGGCGGGAACAGCTTCGGGACTGGGACGAAGATCACAAACCGACCGCCATAGCCAAGCACCGGGAGTTGCAAGCGGTCGATCCCGACGCCCTCTCCGACGCCGAACTCGTCGCCTATTTAACACGCTGCCGCGACCATCATTCGGCGATGATCGCCCAGCACATGCGCTTCACCGCAGGTGCCGTGCTGCCAACCGGGGACTTCCTCGCACATGTTGGGGGCTGGACAGGCCTGCCGCCATCCGACCTGGTAGGGCTGATGCGCGGTTCGGCGAAGGTCTCCGCGGGCGGCTCCGACGAGATGGAGCGCCTGAAGAAGGCATTCGCGGGCGATCCCTCTGCACGCAAGATTCTCGAATCCGAAGGCGACCCCGTGCAGGTGCTCACGCGGCTGCGCTCGCTCGGCGGCGAAGCAGGTACGGCCGTCACCGGCTATCTTGATCTGATCGGCAACCGACTGATCGACGGCTTCGACATCGCCGAGCCGTCGGCGCTCGAATTGCCGGACGCGCTGCTCAGGTCCATGCGCATCGCCGTCTCCGGGGAAGCTCAGGCCGCCTCTGACGTCGATGCCAGCATCGCCGGAGTTCGCGCCCAGGTTCCGGCGGCGCACCGGGACGAGTTCGACGAACTGCTCGGCGAGGCCCGCCTCACCTATCGCCTCCGCGACGAGCGTGGTGTCTACAGCGACATTTGGGCCGCGGGCATCATGCGCCGCGCCGCCCTTGCGGCTGGCCGGCGAGTCACAGAGCGTGGCCGCATCGCCACGCCCCACCAGATGCTGGACGCAAGCCTGGACGAGATGTGCGCGCTGGTGGCCGGTAACGGTGGTCCGTCCGCGGAAGAGCTTGCCCGCCGCGCCGAATACCGCGCGACCTACACCGCCAAGGACGTCCCGCCTTTGCTCGGCCCTCCCGCGCCGCCCCCGCCTGACCTCGACGCCCTACCCCGTCGGCCGGTCGCCTCATGCGTGCGATCTTGATCGGCTTTGGGCATGTCTTCGGAAGTTCCCAGGCGCAGAACGAGGAAAAGGTTCTTTACGGCATCGCGGCGAGCAAGGGCGTCTATGAAGGACCCGCCCGACGCGTCTCCGGGCCCTCCGAGTTCGGCCAGATCGTCAGGGGCGACGTGCTCATCACGGAGTCGACGACCGAGGCCTTCAACATCCTGCTCCCGCTGCTTGGCGGTATCGTCACCGACAATGGCGGCGGGATTGATCGCGGACACCGGATAGGCGGCCGCCATGATCGGCTCGTTGTTGGCTTTCGAGAACAGGAAATCGCTGAACGAGAAGTCGCCGCTATCCCGCGCCTTTTTGACATA
>JBBRIK010001365.1:0-1946 GCA_038221045.1 Gemmatales bacterium | reverse complement strand
GATCTTGCGAGCGTCTACGTTCAGGCGGACGGATTTCTCCCATCGCTTAATGGTGTCTGTTCTGTCCTCAGCATGGGCGGCGGATTGCCAGCCGCGCCGGGGATTCCCGCGAACGATGCGCAGCGCGCGAAGATCGCCGCTATCCTCCAGCGTCTCGGCATCGCGCGCGGAGCGAAAGTGGCGTAGCGAACAGCGCGAGGGGATTTCTGTGACTGTGGTAAACAGGCGCGAGGAATTCGTCCCGCATCTGGATAGCCTCTGGAAGCGCAACATTCGGTGCTGCTTTCACCGAGGCTTGCGCGCGCGTCGCCTGATGAAATCGCGCGTGCTCCTTAATCGACAGGATACCAGTACACCCCACCGGTGATTCGTTTGCAATTAGGCGGCTGGGTACCTGGCCGCCCAACGAACCGTGGTATGCGCGGTTCATTACCTTGGCGCCGCCGGAAGTGCAAGGAGGGTAGTTGCTCCGTTACCGGGGTGATAATGCGGAGGGTATGAAGCTGCGAGTTAAGCGCGGCACTCCCGCGCGCGGCGGCCCCGGTGCCGTTGGTCCCGCTGGTCGTTCGCTAAAGTCGATGCCGGACTTGTCTATTGACATGGTCAGGGTTTCCCGTCCGTCCGGCATCACAACGGGCGGAAGTGTTGCCTGGTCGCACTGAAGGATGCTTGACTGTGACCGACTAACGTCGCGGCTCCGAGACGAACACCTCAACGTTCTCGTTGTTGAGCAGCACCAACTTGTCGATCTTCTCCCAGGCCGGCTTGACGCGGTAGTCCCAATAGAGGTCGGTCGCCGAGTCGGCGCCGGCACCGGTGTGCAGCTTCACGGTGGCGGCCGGCGCGAGCGTGAAGCCCGGTGGGAAGTTGTAGGAGCGGCCCAGCACGTTGCGGATCACCCAGGAGCCCATCTGGGCGGGCCGCTGATCTTCGTTCTTCAGGCAGACATATTCGTCGCCGGCGTCCTCCAGCGTCGAGCATGCACGGTCGATCGCGACCCTGGGTGGCGCGGCCTCGCTGACCCTCGCGCCGGCCCCGACTTGCGCTGGAGGCGTCATATCGCCGCGCGAGGTCGCCAGCCCACGGCAGCCCGCGAGGAGCGCGATCACTATGATCGCGAGCACCGCCCAGGTCCGTCTTCCAACTTTCATCGTTCAACCTTCAACTGGGCGTCAGCCCTTTACGGCTCCGGCCGAGATGCCGGAGACGATCAGCCGCTGGAAGATCAGCGCCAGCACGAGTGGCGGCAGCACCGCCAGGACGCCGCCGGCGTTCATCAGCGTGGGCGATGTGCTCACGTCGGTTACGAAGCCGGCAATCACGATCGGCATCGTCCGAGAGTTGAGCGTCGAGGTGAACAGTAGAGCGTAGAGGAACTCGCCCCACGATGACATGAACGCGAACATCGCGCAGGCGACCAGCCCCGGACTCGCGACCGGCAAGAAGACCCGCAGCATCATCGAGAGCTAGTTGCAGCCGTCGATCAATGCGGCGTCCTCGAGCTCCCGCGGTATCGTCTTGAAGTAGCTGGCCATGATCCAGACCGAGTAGGGGATCGTGAACGTGAGATAGGAGAGGATCAGCGCTAGCAGCGTGTCGACAAGCCCGAATGTCTGGAAGATTAAATAGAGCGAAACCATGATAGCTAGCGACGGCACCATCCGGGTCGCCAGGTAGATCAGCAAGAGCGTTGACGATCCCCGGAACTCCAGTCGGGCGAAGGCGTATCCGGCCGCCGAGCCAATGACCATGTTCACTATCGCGACTGAGAACGCGACGATCGTGCTATTGAGCAATGCCCGAGGCGCGCCGGCGGCGGCACCGCCGCCGACCAGCCGAGTCTTGGCCGGATCAAGGAATGCGAGGTAGTTGTCGAAGGTGATGTAGTCTGGGATCCAGTGCGGCGGGATCGACATCGACTCGACCTCGGTCATGAGGCTGGTCAG
>JBBRIK010001364.1:0-1948 GCA_038221045.1 Gemmatales bacterium | reverse complement strand
ATCATGCGCAGGGTTCCTTATTTCGACAGGCAACCGGATGAGGTCCTTCGGCCAGAGCAACCAGATGAAATGTACTAATAGCTGTGACCGTCCAGGTCAAGATATCCTGGAGAGGCTCGTCAGCAATGACGCGTATTGCTCGAAAGATAGGCCATCGACGGAGACTGCGGGGCGGCCCAGAACGCCGTCAACGAGCGGTCCGGCCTCCACCATGATTGACAGCAACTCGCGCTCTCGCTCGATCTCGAACAGATCCAGCGGAGGGCGTACACCGCGCAGGTGCAAGACGCCGGCGGCCAGGGCGTACGCGCCCCAGTTACTTACTCCGCAAACGATGAGATGATCCACAGGCGTTCGGCAAGCGACGAGGTCGCCGCCGGGGATGTTGCGGCGAATCACCTCCCATCCTATCCGTCCCATGCCGATCTCATTGCCGCCGTCGCCGATGCCGATCGTCTCGGGCCGTTCCCCACGCGGGGCCTCGAAGAGCAGATGGGCCGGCCGCATAAGCGCCGTGATGTCGCGCCCGCGCATCGTGTGACAGCGGCCGCGATGCCCCGGCCCTACTCGCTCCATGAAGGCCGTGCGCGATATCGGCGACACAGTGGCGGGAGTGTGCGTCGGACCGACGCGCTCCAGGGCGATCAGGTGCGTGAGCAGGCCGACACGCTCGTGGAAGCAGGCGCGATATTCCGCGGCGCTCATCGCTTCCGAGGCGAGGGGGACCACATCGAGGAGGACGCGGCTGCTCAGCTTGCAGGCATCGAGTCCCGCTTGCAGCGAGGTCAGGCAGAACGGATCGGTGGCGATCACGACCCGAATGCCCGCCGCCGTCAGGGCGCGAGCGAGAAAGAGAGCGCCAAGGGGGCCGTCCGTCTCTCCCGCTGGTGGAGTGGCCTGCGGGATGAAAAAGCCCGTGACGACAGCAAGCGCTGCTCCTCGATGGTTCGCGATGCTGTGACAGGCACTGGCGAAGTCGCCGGCGCAGGTAGTGAGCAGGTTATCGCCAGGCACCGTCGCCAGGCCGCGCTGGCCGGGGTCCGCCTGGATCAGGTCTCGCATCGCGGTGAGGACGGCCTCGCTCACACGGGACTCTCTTTCAGCAGATAGGCGAAGCGCCCGCGCCAGGGACGAGGCACGTCGGCCGTCAGGGTGATCGGCTCGTAGCGAATGTGATGCAGGAAGGTGAGCGCCCGCGCGTGCAGGCCGATGGCCTTGCCGAAGGTGTGGACAGAGCCATACTTGGCGTCGCCGTAGATGGGATGATCGTGATGGGCCAACTGAACGCGCAACTGATGGCGTCGCCCTGTCTGGGGACGAATCTCGACCCAGGTGAGGCCGCCATGAAACGCCTTCTTCTGGAAGTGAAGCAGGGCCTGCCTGCTGCCGGGCGTGTGCGGCTCGACCACCTCGACCCGACCGATCTCCTTCTCGCGCCGCAGCCAGTCTTCGAGCGAGCCGGCCGTCCTCTGAATCTCGCCCTCGACGACCGCCCAGTAGACCTTTTCGACGTTGCCGTCGCGAAACTGCTGGCAGAGCCGGGCCGCCGCCTTGCTGGTGCGAGCGAACAGAAGGACGCCGGAGACGGGCCGGTCGAGACGATGAACGACGCCGAGAAAGACGTTGCCCGGCTTGTCGTACTTCTCCTTGAGATACTGCTTGACCTGGCGATCGAGCGTCTCTTCCGTGCCGTCGTAGTGCGTGGTGATGACGCCGGGAGGCTTCCAGACGGCGATGCAATGATTGTCTTCGTAGAGTATGTCGAGCGGCGTGTTCACGGCGTCCCCCTTACGCCGTTATTGTAGCCGTCGCGTTTGAACAGGCGAACGGCCGGCGTAAGCCGGCGGGTTGCTCCACTACCAACCGGCTTACGCCGGCCGTTAGCCAGAGAGTGGACCACCGGGGAGTTGAAACCCCACCCCGGGTGTGCAAAAACCCACAGTCGCCC
>JBBRIK010001363.1:0-1952 GCA_038221045.1 Gemmatales bacterium | reverse complement strand
CCCGCGCTCGTTCAGGAACGCCAGGATCAATTCCGGCTGGAGTCCCGGATCGAAGACGATTGCGTCGCTGCCGTCCGTTTGCCAGACGACATAGGTGTTCTCGTCGAACGGCGTCGAGACGATGGTGTAAACTTCGAGTATCGCGCTCATCGATGGCATCCTCTCGCGTCACGAAGAGTTGCGGACATGGCAGGTTCTCGGCGTGAGCCGCGCCTTGCCCCTTGACGACCCCCGCTTGCGTCCGGTACTCTATATTTATCCGGTGGAACAGGATGGATGGTGAAAGACGGTCCTCCTTCCTCGGGAGGGGAACCACTCTCACTCCACCTGGGACCACGTTGCCGGCCCTGGCCGGTGCTTTCAGTGGGCTTGTGTCCCACTTTTTTTGTTTCCTGACCTCGACAAATCGGTTCCCTGCGAAGGTCAGGCGAACCGGATTTCTCGCGGGGGACCGTTTGCCGGGAGCGAACTCCGCATGGACGGAAAAGCCTTGCTCAGCTTCGTGGATCTCATGCAGCGCGACAAGGGCATTCCGCGCGACAAGGTCCTCGACATCATCGAACAGGCCGTCCGCCTGGCGACCGAGAAATATTTCGGCGAAAAGGGAACCAGCGAAGACATCGCCGTGTCTGTCGATCGTCTCACCGGCGCAATCAGCGCTCGCAAGGGCGAAAAGGAGATCGACCCCGGCGTCCTCGGCCGCATCGCCGCCCAGGCCGCCAAGCAATCGATGATCCAGAAATTCCGCGAGGTCGAGTGCGACGCCGTCTACACCGAGTACACCGCCAAAAAGGGCGACCTCGTCAAGGCGACCGTGCAGCGCTACGAGTACGGCACGGCCACCGTCACCATCGGCAACAGCAAGTCCGAAGCGATTTTGCCGCGCGGCGAACAGATCCCCGGCGAGACGCATCACGTCAACGATCGCGTCGATGCCGTTATCATCGACGTCAAAAAGAGCGGGCATCGCGTCAAGATCATTCTGTCGCGCGCCCATCCGGAGTTCGTCCGGCAACTATTCTTCAAGGAGATTCCCGAGATTCAGGATCACACGATTGAGATCAAGGCCATCGCCCGCGAGGCGGGCTATCGCACCAAGGTGGCCGTCACGTCGATCGACTCGAAAGTCGATTGCGTCGGTGCCTGCGTCGGCGTTCGCGGCAGCCGAATCAAAAACATCATCGAGGCGCTGGGCGGCGAGCGCATCGACATCGTCCGCCACAACGAGTCGCTGCAAGTGTTGGTCAAGAACGCGCTGCAGCCCGCCGAGATCGAGGAGGTCTTCCTCTATCATCGCCTGGGACGGGCGATCGTGCTGGTGCAGGAAGATCAGCTCTCGCTGGCCATCGGACGCCGCGGTCAGAACGTGCGGCTGGGCAGCAAGCTCGTCGGCTGGGACATCGAGATCATGACCCACGATGAGTACAACGAAGCGATCGGCAAGGCGGAAACGTGGTTCATGCAAATTCCGCACATGACGGCGGAAGCCGTCGAGGCGCTGATCGTCGAGGGCTTCCTGTCGCTGGACGACCTCGGCAACTGCATCGAGGACGAGGACTTGGCCGAACTGGCCGGCGTGACGGTCGAACAGGCCCAGGAGATGATCGCGGACGCCGAGACGAAGGCCGAAGAATCGGGCGAGGAGGTTCGGACTCCCCGGACGGGCGGCGTCGATTCCGAGGGTCGGGCGCTGGCCTCGCCGAAGCCAAATCCGGCGGCGGAAGCCTACAAGGTGCTGGGCGGCAAGCCGGTGGGGCCGGCGACGGAAGCAAGGCCGACGTTCGATCAACTCTTCCCCGACCGTGTCGAGACGGCTGTCGAAGAGGTTGTCGAGGAAGAGGCCCCGGCCGAGACGCCGGCAGAGGAAAACGGGGAACCGCAGTCGGACGCAGTCGCATCGGCCCACGAGCCGGTTCCGGAGCCTGAAGCCGAAACGGCGCACGCTCTGGTCG
>JBBRIK010001362.1:0-1960 GCA_038221045.1 Gemmatales bacterium | reverse complement strand
TCGAGGTTCTCGCGCAGTTGTTCGAGCGTCCGCGGGGCCATCCAACACGCGCTGACGGCAGGCTGACTGAGGCAGTAGCGATAGCAGTCCACCGGGCGCAGCGGCCCCAGCAATCGGCCGTAGTTCAGGGCGCTGAATGTGAGGACGCCCGCCCCCACTTTATGAGCCAGGGGGAAGAGTTGCTCCTCGGTCCCGCGATGCGCCAGACTGTGACGCACCATCAGCACTTCCCAGCCGTCGCGCAGGGCCTGAAGCGCCAGCGGCCGCAGATGCGTCGAGAGGCCGACGGCCTGGACCAGTCCCGCGTGGCGCATGCGCTCCAGTTCTTCGAGCGTCTCTTCTTCGAGCCGGCCGGGCGAGCGCACCCAGAACAGCAGAAAGACGCCGAGCCTGTTCACACGGAGCGCACGCAGAGCGGTTTCGAGATCGCGGCGAATTGAGCGGGCGTCGGCGTGAAAGCTGCCCGTCACAACGAGGAGGCGCTCCTTGAGCGAGGAGGGCAATCGCTGCCAGACGCGCGTCTGTTCGTGATAGCCCGGCTCCCAGAAGAAGAGGTTGATTCCCGCCTCGACTGCCTCGCGGAAGCCGCGCTCCGGCAGGCTGTAGCGCCCCGAGAGCCCCAGAGGCGACACCGCTAGCCCTGTCCGGCCCAGGAGCCGGACCGAGGCGGGAACGTCCGGCAAACGCCAGCGCGGCAGAGGAGCGGGCGTCTCTTCCGGGGCTGACGCCGTTCGCGTCAGACGCCGCCCCCAGGGAGGAGCGGGGGCAATCTCCGCGAGCGGGCGGTTCAGCATTTCCGCCGCCCGGCCCAGCACACGCCATGAGGTCTCGCGTTCTGGCTGTCGCCAGAGCGTCTCGGCATCCTCAAGGGTCAACTCCTGAGCGCGGTGGACATGATCGGGAAGAGCGTCCAGTTGTTGACCCATCGTCCGTGCTGACATTCTTCCGAGGCGCGAGGCCCATTCCTCCATGCGCGGCCGGCGCGGTTCTTCGAGCAGCACGAGCGCGGCGGCGATGGGTTCCGGCTGGCCGAACTGGAGCAGGGTGTCGGCGACGAAGCGCTGAATCGCCTGAATGGCGAACGCGACAGGCTGGCCATCCTGGAGCGTCAACAGGCCCGGCAGCAGCGGCAGGGCGTCCCGGCGTTCGCGTGTCGTCAGGTGACGCAGGTTCCGCAGCAGAACCGGCGGATCGTCGTCCCACCAGGACGCCTGTCGCCAGGGAGGATCGACGGCAACAGTTCGCGGCGGCGGCTCCTGATTCGGTGTCGCGAGAAACTCCAGATAGCGCAGCGATCCTTCGACGAGCGGCCCCGGATCGCTGAGACGGCGTCGGGCTTCGACGATGATGCCGGGCGGGGTGCGTTCCCAGGCGAGCAGAGAGCGCACTGCCGCATCGCGAATGCGCCAGACCGGATCGGACAGGGCGGCGAGCATCGGCCAGCGCTGGGCGGGATCGAGGCGGACAAGAGCGCGGAGGGCTTCGCGCCGCACGCGGACGGACGGATCATGAGCCAGGATTTCCGCGAACACGTCGGCGTCGGCGGGGTCTTGCTGAAGGCGGAGCGCGTGCAGCCCGGCAACGCGGACAGCGCTGCTGCCTTGCCGAGCGGCGTGACGTAGGGCCAAACGAGCGAGGGGCTGGCGCACGCCGGACAGGGCGCGAATGGCGGCGAGGGCGGCCTCATCGTGCGGCGGCGCTTCGAGCAGATCGTAGAGACCTTCGAGGGCGGCGCGATCGGCGCAGCCGGTCAAGGCATGAGCGGCTCGTGCGGCTCGGTCGGGGTCGAGCAGAGCGAAGGTGATGCGACGGAGAAGAGCGGCAGATGGTTGCGACACGAATGAGGCCCCTGGGAGGATTTGAACCTCCATCTCCACATTGGCAATGTGGCGTCCTCCCCCTTGGACCCCTCGGGGCAATGGCGGCCGCTTGCGGCGTAGCGGGCAGCCCGCTACGCCGC
>JBBRIK010001361.1:0-1968 GCA_038221045.1 Gemmatales bacterium | reverse complement strand
ACGACCCTGCCATGCTCGGCGACTATGCCTGGTTCAAGGGCAATTCAGAGGGCAGCACCAAGGAGGTCGGCAAGAAGAAGCCCAACGCCTGGGGACTGCACGACATGTACGGCAACGTCGGCGAATGGTGCGTCGATCAATACAAGGCGGATGCCTACCCCACCTTCGCGCTGGACAAGCCGGCGGAGTGGCCAGTGTTCGTGCCGTCGGCGGATCGATTCTCGCACGTCGTGCGCGGCGGCTCCTGGGCCGAGACGGCGACCGATTGCCGCAGCGCCGGCCGGCGCGGCTCGAACAAGACGTGGATTCGGCTCGATCCGCAGCGTCCGCAGTCGATCTGGTGGCTAACCTCGGCGGAGTTTGTCGGTTTTCGCGTCGTGCGACCCGTCGAGGAGCAGGAAAATCTCAAAGGTTTACGCTCGAAAGTCACTCGCGATAGTAAGTAACATAACGACGAGGACTGCCGCTTGCGGCTTTGCAGAAGAATGCAAAGCCGCAAGCGGCGATCCTCGTCACCCTTCCCGTCCTCCTGGAGACCGCATCGAATGACGAGTAAGAAGTCCTCCTCGCGCCGCCAGTTCCTCGTGACGGCCGGCGCAGCCGCGACGACAGCCGCCGTGCTATCGTCCACGCTCCATGCCGCCGGCAGCGATGAAATCAAGGTCGGCGTAATCGGCATCGGCGGCCGGGGCACCGGCGCCGCCTTCGACGTCCTTCGCGCCGCCAAGGGCGTTCGCATTGTCGCCGTCGGCGACGCCTTCGAGGATCGCTTGCAGGGCACGCGTCCGGACAAGGGCGGCGGTCTGAAGGCCCTGGCGCGGGCCAAGGACGAAGACGCGATCAAGAAGCTCGGCAACTCGGTCGATGTTCCGAAAGACCGTCAGTTCGTCGGTCTGGACGCCTTCGAGAAGGTGCTGGCCTGCGACCTCAACTACGTCATTCTGGCGACGCCGCCCGGCTTTCGCCCCATTCACATCGCCGCCACCGTCGCGGCAGGCAAGAACCTCTTCACCGAGAAGCCCGTCGGCGTTGATGGACCCGGCATCCGCCGCGTCCTCGAAGCCGCAACGGAGGCGAAGACGAAGAAGCTCGGCGTCGCGGCCGGCACCCAGCGCCGCCATCAGACGAGCTACAACGAGATCATGAAGCGCGTCCACGCCGGCGAAATCGGCGAGATCACGGGCGGACGCTGCTACTGGAACCAGGGCGGCCTGTGGCACGAAGCGCGGACGCAGGGCATGTCGGACCTGGAATGGCAGATCCGCAACTGGCTCTACTTCACCGCGCTTTCGGGCGATCACATCGTCGAGCAGCACGTCCACAACCTCGACGTCATCAACTGGGCGCTGAAGTCGCCTCCGGTTCGCGCCGTCGGCATGGGCGGACGGGCTGAACGGACGCAGCCGCAGTATGGCCACATCTTCGATCATTTCACCATCGACTACGAATATCCCAACGGCGTCCACATCCTGAGCATGGCCCGGCAGATTCCCGGCTGCGAGCAGAACATCGCCGAGGCCGTCGTCGGCAGCATGGGCGGGGCGCTGCCCGCCGACCGCCGCTACTGCGAGATCAAGGGCGAGAAGCCCTGGAAGTTCGACGTCGAGACAGACAACGCCCCGTATGTCCAGGAGCATACCGACCTGATCGCGAGCATCCGCAAGAGCGAGCCGATCAACGAGTTGAAGCAGGTGGCCGAATCGACCCTGACGGCCATCATGGGCCGGATGTCGGCCTACAGCGGCAAGGCCGTCAAGTGGGAGGAAGCGCTGGCGTCGAAGGTGGCGCTGCTGCCCGAAAAGCTCGACTTCGAGATGAAACTGTCCGTCCCCGCTGTCGCCATTCCAGGCAAGTCGGGGAAGGTGCGAGAAGGCGTTTAAGCCCATCCGAAGAGGGGGGAAACCCAAACGGGTTTGTGGGTGTGGGTTGGCGCGCGTGTGCGTACGCCAAATTTAACAAACGGGCAAA
>JBBRIK010001360.1:0-1968 GCA_038221045.1 Gemmatales bacterium | reverse complement strand
GGTTCCGTCAAGGAATTGTTGATCGTCGAGGACAAAACGGCGAGAATAGCGGAGTCAACCCTGTCCCTTTTGCGAGCCTTGGCTGTCCGTTGACGAGGAACACCCGTGCCGATTCGTTTTCGTTGCGCTTACTGCAATCAGTTGATGGGCATCTCGCGGCGGAAAGCGAAAACAGTCGTCCGCTGTCCGACCTGCTCGGGCCAAGTTGTCGTCCCCAATCCGGACGACGAGCCGGCCGTTCAGCCGAAGCCGGGCGAGAAGGCCGCCGCGCCGAACCTCTTCGAGCAGAGCGATTTCGACGAGGTGCTGCGTCCCGGCGGCGCCGCCTCTCCTACCGCGACGGTCTCGACCGGAAACCAGCCCGCTCTCGCCGGCGGCGCTCCCATGTCGGGCGCCTGGGGCACGAACGCCGAGGCGGCGATGCCGATCGAGCGTGTGGACTCCGTGGTCATGGCCGCGCCCGCGCCGCCGGGAATGATGACGCCGGCAGTCGCTCCGCAGGGGGTGCTGCTGACGCCGGGCCGCATGACGATTCTGGTTGTTGGAATTGTGTTGCTGCTGGGCGTGGCGTTCGGGGCCGGCGTGCTGGTGGGGAAAATGTTGATGTAAATGGGTTAGCCGCGATGCGAGTCTTCGAGCGGAGCGTGTGGCGCGTCATCGCAGGACGCGCTCCGCTCGAAGACTCGCGTCGCGGCTAACCCTCGCGATTCAGCGACGCACCGCGACCCAGGGAGTACCCTGAATCTGTGTCGTCCCCACCTGCTTGCCGGCCTTGTCGAACTCGGTGATCGTGCGGAAGTTCATGCTCGTTGCCAATGTGTTCCCGTTCGGCAGACGCTGCACCGACGTCGGGAAGTTCGAGGTCGCCGTCCAGACCTCGGTGCCGTCGAGTTTGTACTCGACGACGCGATTGTTCCGGGTCAACGGCACCAGAATGTTGCCGTTGGGCAGCACGTCGAACGTCCCATAACTGTAATTGCGGCCAATCGCCCATTTGCCGACTTCCTTCCCCTGGGCGTTGACGCGAACGATCTCCGTCCTGGTCAGCAGAATGTACTCGCCGTTGCGATGCTTGCGCGCGCTCATCACGTCCCAGCGGCCGCGCTGGTGGTTGAAGACTTCCTTGCCCGCCGCCGTGTACTCGAAGACGCCATTGTTCGTGGCGATGACCGTGTTGCCGTTCACGAGACGCTGACAGGCGACCGGTTGCTGGATCTGCTTCTGCCAGAGGATTTCGCCCTTCTTGTTGCGTTCGCTGACGCGCTGGCTGTTCAACTCGCTAATCAGCACGCGCTCGTTGCCCAGCACCTGCACGTCGGTGACGGGGAAGACCAGGCCCTGGAACTCCCAGCGCATCTTGCCGGCCTTGTCCTGCTCGATAATCTTGCCCTGGCCGTTGAAGTCCTGATAGGCGATGACGGTGAAGCCGAGGTAGGGCGGCGCTTCCTTGAGCTTCTTCAGATCGACCGTGGCCGCGCTCTCCTTCCACCACTTCTCCCACAACTCACGAGCGGCCTTTCGGCTCGCCTCGTCGTCACCCATCGAGACGCTGGGCGTCTTGTCGCCGGCCAGACGACACAGGACGTCCTCGGCCAGCCAGGCCTGTTGCAGTTTGATCGCCGGCAGCAATTCGATCAGGGCCGGCACGGCATCCTTCTCGTTGCGCTCGACGAGAGCGAGAGCCGTCCGCAGCCGGACGAGCGGGTCGGCGTCGGTGAGGACCTTGCGGGCGGAGGCAGCGTCGAGATTGCCTGTGCGGATCAGCACGTCGGCGGCCAGCGAACGGCGCAGCGCCAGTTTGTCGGTGAGGGCGGCGACCAGTGCCGGTTCGGGCTTGCCGTCGCGCGTGGCGACGCTGGCCAGGGCGATGCGAATCGCATCAACGACGTCTTCGCTGTCGCTGACCGGGGCATAGTCGAGGAGGACCTTGGCGGCCTCCGGCGACTTGCGATGGCCGAGCATGCGGGC
>JBBRIK010001359.1:0-1973 GCA_038221045.1 Gemmatales bacterium | reverse complement strand
TGGCCTGATGGTCAGCCTGCGGATCGAAGCCAAAGACGCTGAGCTTGAACCCGGCCTGGCCTTCCGCCTTGCCGTGACAGCCGCCGGCGTTGCAGCTCGCCTTGGTCAGAATCGGCATCACCTGCGAGGCGAACGAGATCGGCAGCGGTTGGCGAAGCCCCGTCACCTCGACCGCGACGCGGGCCTGCTCGCCATTGTGGCTGATGACAATCTCCGTCTTCCCCTCCGCCTTCGGCGTCACCAGTCCCGAAGGATCGACGGCGACGATCCCGTCATTGATCGCCTTGTAGGAAACGGTGCGGGTCAGGTCGAGGGGCGCGGCAGCGGTGCCTCCGGTGACGAGCAGTTGTTGCGTCGTCTCGGGGCTATCGAGGACGACCTTCGCGGGACTGACCTGCACGGCGGCCGGCAGGGCGGCGGCACCGAGGAGCCAGATCGCAAGGGAAGCGAAGGTCATGGCTTGATGGTGCATTGTTCGCTCCGTTGCGTCGATCGGTGGGATGGGCGACGCGGGGAAGGCGGGGTTCTTCTGTCAGCTACCACTATACCCCCGCAGTCAGAGGTCCGGCAAGAGAGTAAGCGCGAGGACAGCCGAACTCCTCCTTTCGGGACGGATCGAGGAATATGAAGGTCAGAAGGAATTGCGGCTACCCAGCGCGGCGTGCATCCGTTAACGTGGAGGCGAATTCGTTAATTAACTGCTCCCCACACCCCCGGTCCGGGAGCGGCATCGGTCGGGGTACGCCCAGGGAGAGGACATGACCGTGAACACGAGCGAATGCCGACGAGGAATGTTCCTGGCCGTCTTCTCCTCCTTCCTGATGACTTCAGCCGTCCGGACGCAGCCCGGAGCATGCCTGGCCCAGGTTCGCTTTGCCGGCCCCGCCGGAATGAAGGTCTGGCTGGAATCGCCAGCGACCGGGCGATTCGCGCGTGAGGCGGACCTGGTCGCGCCGGGACGGCTGAATCTGCGCCAGGGACAAACCTACCGGCTGCGACTGGCCGATATCCCTGGCCGTCCTGGCCAGACCTTCTACCCGACGCTTCAGATCGCCGTGGGCGATGCGCGAGCGGCGGTCTTCCTTCGCAACAGCGCCATTCAGGTCGAGTTGACGGCAGAGGACTTCGCCGAGGCAGCGGCCGGCAGGCTGATTACTCGGTCGATCACCTTGCCCGGTGGTCCGGTCCTGGCCGGGCTCCGGATGGGGAACATCGACCTGGAAACACCGGGAGAGCGCTGAACCGAGCAATCCGAGACAGACAGTCTACGCGCATGACCGTTTCGTATGCTCGGGGCCAACTCGTCGTAGCCGCGAGCCCCTTCGCTTACAGGCTGATAGCCCTGCCGCACTTTCTACAGCGAAGGAAGCCGCCGCGCGGCCACTGCTTCTACGAAACGGCAACCAGAAAGGCGGTGTAAACGCCATGCAATACTTCACACCGGAACTCGTCGTGCGGCTCCAGAATTTGCAGGATCGCGCTGCGCTCGACGAATGGGACACCGCCGCGGAGCGCTATGCCTCCGCTCTCAAGCGAGTGTTGCCCCAATTCCCCGGCCCACTGCGGAAGTTTGCTGGGGAGGCCGTGCTGCATGATGCGGAGGTGTTGTCCATTTCTCAGTCAGGGTCGAACCTGTCCATCACCCTCCAACCCGAACTGGAGGAGGGCCGCCTTCTCGTCCTGTCCTACACGCTGGTGGAAGACCCCCGGCTCAACACGGCTGTCATCTCCGATCCATATCGAACGGAATACAGTGCATGGATGTACGACGAGTTCAGTCTGGGGAAGCCGATGGCTCGTCTTCCTGGGCGGCGCAGAAAGGGAGCGGCACAGCAGAACGGGCGAGTTCCCGTCTACTGTCACGACATCCTGTTGACCAACGGCTGGGAACTGCTACTGCGTTTCAGACAGTTCAAGGTGACGCGCCCCCGGCGTCTCCTTCCCGCACTTCGGGCGGCTGAGACCGCAGGGAA
>JBBRIK010001358.1:0-1978 GCA_038221045.1 Gemmatales bacterium | reverse complement strand
TTGTCACCGCGCGGAACCCGGATACTCTGCGAGGCCCCGACGTCTGTTACTACAGCTACTCACGGATACCGAAAGGGCCGATTCCTGAAGGCTATCTGGACGTCGTGCCGGAACTGGCGGTCGAGGTAAGATCGCAGACAGATCGCTGGGACAATGTTCTTGCGAAGATCTCCGAGTTCCTTCACGCGGGGGTAACCGCAGTCTGTCTCCTCGACGAACAGATGGCAGCTCTCATTGTCTACAGGCTCGCTGAATTTCCGCGAACTCTGACTGCGGATGACGAACTGACGCTGCCGGACATTTTCGGCCCCGATTTCCGCGTTCCCGTGAGCCGTTTCTTCGCTGAGTAACCCGCCATGCACTGCCATCGTTTTCATTCCGCTCCGTTCTCTCGCCGCCAGATGCTCGCTCGCTGCGCCAACGGCTTCGGGGCCGTCGCCCTCGCCGCTCTGCTCGACGATCCCGCCTACGGAGCCGCGCCGTCGCGCGACCGCGATCCGCTCGCGCCGCGTCAGCCGCACTTCGAGCCGAAAGCGAAGAGCGTCATCTTCCTGTTCATGGACGGCGGCCCCTCGCAAGTCGATACGTTCGATCCCAAGCCGGCCCTAGACAAGTATCACGGCAAGCCGATGCCGCTGAAGGTGCTGCCGACGCAGTTCAACAACAACGGCAACGTCCTCAAGTCGCCCTGGAAGTTCAAGCAGTACGGCAACAGCGGCCTGCCCATCAGCGACCTGTTCCCCAACGTCGCCACCTGCGCCGACGATCTCGCCGTCGTTCGTTCGCTCATCTCGAATTTCTCCGAACACACCAACGCCAACTACTTCATCCACTCCGGACACGGACAGCAGGGCAGGCCGTCGATGGGATCGTGGGTCACCTATGGACTCGGCAGCGAGTGCCGCAACCTGCCCGGCTTCATCGTCCTCAATAGCGGCCTCATCCCGCCCGGCGGACTTGACTGCTTCAAAAATGGCTTCCTCCCCGCGTCCTATCAGGGGTCGGTCTTCAACAACAGCAATCCGCCCGTCGCCGATCTTCAGCGCGGCGAAGCGAACGACAAGCTCCAGCGTGACAAGCTGTCGCTGCTCCGCAAGCTCGACCGCAAGGTGGCCGATCGCATGGGCGACGACGACCGCGTCGAGGCGGCCATCGCCAACTACGAACTGGCCTTCCGCATGCAGACGGCCGTACCCGATCTGATGGACCTCAAGCGAGAGACGGAAGCGACCAAGAAGCTCTACGGCATCGGCGAGCAGCACACCGACATCTTCGGCCGCAACTGTCTGCTGGCGCGCCGGCTCGTCGAGCGCGGCGTGCGCTTCATCGAGCTCACCTGTCCGAGTGTCGGCCATGACCGCTGGGACCAGCACAGCAACCTCCAGCGCGGCCATGAGGATAACGCTCGCGCCGTCGATCGTCCGATTGCCGGTCTGCTCAAGGACCTCAAGGCGCGCGGCCTGCTCGACTCGACGCTCGTCATCTGGGGCGGCGAGTTCGGACGCACTCCATTCGCGCAGGGAGGCAATGGCCGGGACCACAACCCGTATGGCTTCACGATGTGGCTGGCGGGCGGCGGGGCCAAGGGGGGGACCATTCACGGAGCGACGGACGACTTCGGCTATCACGCGATCAAGGACAAGGTCGAAATTCACGACCTGCACGCGACCATGCTGCACCTGCTTGGCGTCGATCACAAGAGGCAAACCGTGCGATTCAGCGCCCGCGACATGCGCCTGACCGACGTTCACGGCGAGGTCATCAAGGGCATTCTCGCCTGAGCCGCGATCGTGGGGAGTACTCCAGTGTAGGCATCAGATTAGTTGGTGGCACAGATGTTCAGTTGAGGCTGCGTCGCCAGTAAGCTTGCCACTGACCCGGTTCACTCTTCAAGAGAGCTCGCAGGTGGCACATGCTATCGGTCCCCTCTTCTCGCCAGCGCATCCCGGCCAGTTTGAGGCGTTGCCCCACCACCGTC
>JBBRIK010001357.1:0-1979 GCA_038221045.1 Gemmatales bacterium | reverse complement strand
GCCGCTCGATCTCGGTCCAGATCTGGAAGGGCGGCTTCTCGTCGCCCTTGGGGTAGACGAGGCCCTTCGACGGAAAAGGCCCCGAGGTTAGATCGTTGAGCGCCCCCCAATTCCAGGCGGCACGCAGCGAAGCAACTTCCTTCCTCAGCGTGACAGGAGAGAGCGGCTTGCCCCGATACTTCTTCCTTGAGCGCTCACTGACGTGCCGTTGCAGGTCGGGGAGTGTCAGTCGGCGGATCGGGAAGTTCTCGCCGAACGTCCGCTCGAAGTGGCGGAGATGCATTTCTGTCGTCTGGAAGCTGTTGGCCTCCATCGACCCGCCGCGATGCGTGTCGAGATATTTCTCTCGGAATACGGCGAGGGAAGCAGGTTCGGTTGTCGCTGCGACGGCTGCTTCGAGAGGCGTGACCTGTCCATCGTTCTGAATGAACTCGACGATGGATATGCCGGCGGGGACACGCACGAACTTCTGCTTGATGCGGAGCAGCAGGTAGTCCACCTGCGCGGCCTTCGTTTCGGCTTCGTCTCGCTCAACCTCACCGAGAGTGAAGGTGTGCTGCTTGCCGAGAAAACGGAAGATGATCCGGAAACTGCCGTTTCGTTCTTGAAGGGCTGCCATGTCGCGCTCCTTTGGCAACGCAATGGCAACGTCAGACCAATCCTGTTACCAGAATGTTACCAACCAGCCCGCGCGTGCAACAGGGCAAGGATCACGGTTTGTCCGTAAGTCTTTGCCCTGTAAGCAGTGCCGAAGACAGGACTTGAACCTGCACTCCCGTAACGGGAACCAGGTCCTGAACCTGGCGCGTCTGCCATTCCGCCACTTCGGCAAGTGGTATTATCGACTATCGTGTGAGTATCTTAGGCAGGCCTTACGAACCCGTCAAGGGAGGGCGATCCGCACGAAAGAAGCGCCGGGACGACGGCCAGGTTGGAGCAGCTAGGTTCGCGTGGCCGTGAATCTTAGAATAGTCCTCGGATCTCACCCTCTATCAGGAAACTTTCATGCCGATCACACGCATCACCGCCGAGCCGATCAGCGGTACGGTCAATCCCGATATCGCCATCATTTCCTCGCTCGGCTCGCACCTCGTCGGACAGTACGTCCTCGTTCGCGTCTTCGATGAACAGAATCGCTGCGGACTCGGCGAGGCCAGCGTCACCGCGATCTGGAGCGGCGAAACGCAGGCCGGCGTCATCGCCCTCATCGACGAATATCTGTCGCCGTTGCTCGCCGGCGCTGATCCGTTTGACGTCGAATGGATCAGCCGGCGGATGGAGAGGACCGCCTTCGCCAACAGCTTCGCTCGCGCCGCCCTCGAAATGGCACTCCTCGATCTGCAAGGCAAGATCCTCGGCGTTCCTGTCTACAAACTGCTCGGCGGCAAGGACGCGAGCGCCGGCGGTATTCGCCTCAAGTTCGTCGTCGGTGCCGTCGAAGCAGACCTTGCCGCGGCACGCGCGAAACGCATGACCGACGCCGGCTGGAAGTGCATCAAGGTGAAGGTCGCCCGGCACGAACATCCGCGCATCGACATCGAACGCCTCAAAGCGGTGCGCGACGCCATCGGGCCAAACGTCATGCTGACGGTCGATGCCAATGGCGGCTACACGGTCGAACAGGCGGTGTGGGCGGCGCGCGAGATGGAGAAGCTCAACGTCGCGCTGTTCGAGCAGCCGACGCGGCGGAACGATCACGCGGCGATGGCGGAAGTACGGCGAAAGAGCGGTATTCCGATCATGGCGGACGAGAGCGTCTTCACGCCGCTCGACGCCCTGGAGGTGATTCGCCATCAGGCGGCGGACGTGCTGAGTTTGTATCCGGGAAAGCACGGCGGCATGCGCGCGACACAGCAGATCGCGAAAATGGCGGAGTCGGCGGGCATCGTCTGCACCATCGGCAGCAATCTCGAACGCGAAGTCGCGACGGCCGCGATGGCCCACATCACCGTCTGCACGGCGAACCTGCTCTGCGAGCG
>JBBRIK010001356.1:0-1983 GCA_038221045.1 Gemmatales bacterium | reverse complement strand
CGCGCTTCCCCGTCTTGAAGTCGATGCAGCAGAGCGTGTTCTGGCCCGTGCCATAAAGGTGTTCGCCCACCCGAACCACGCCCCCGTGAAAGTTCAACATTGCCCGCCCTCGATACACTTCCTTCACCTTCGCCTGGCCCTTCTCGACGCTGACCTTCAAGAGCGCGTCGCCGCCCGCTCCGCCCATGCCGGGGGACGACGTGAAGACGAATCCGTCATGGATGACCGGCGTCCCGGCGCTCAGGCCGCCGACGTTGCCGGCGTAGCGCCACTGGAACTTACCGTCCTTCGCCGCGACACTCACCACGCCGCTGCTCAGGAACTGGATGTACTGCTTCATGCCGCCCACTTCGAGAGGCATGATCGAGGAGTAGCCCGCCTGGTTGCCGCCCGGCACCGCGCACTTCCACACTTCCTTGCCCGTCTTCTTGGCCACGGCCAGGAGCGTCGCTTGCTCGCCTCCCGGCGTGCAGATCAGCAAGTCGCCGTCGATCAACGGCGACTCGCCATAGGCCCAACTGCCGCGATTGCCCTCGTACTCCTTCTCGATTTGACGCTTCCACACCTGCTTGCCCATCAGGTCGGCGCAGACCAGATCGCCGTCGGAGCCGAGGACGTAAACGCGATTGCCGTCAATCGTTGGCGTGCAGCGCGGGCCGGGATAGGGAGGGCCGGTGTTCTCGCCGACGGCCCCGACTTCGAGCCTCCACAGCGTTTTGCCGTCCTTGCCGTCGAGGGCGAGCAGGTATTCGCGATCCTTCTTGCTGCCGAGAACGAAGAGCTTGCCGCTGGCGACGGAAGGCGTCGAGTAGCCGCCGCCCAGGCCCGCCACCTTCCACAAGAGCTTCGGCCCATCCTTCGGCCAACTCTTCAGGAGGCCCGTCTCGGAAGAGACGCCGGTTCGCTCCGGCCCGCGCCAGCCCGGCCAGTCAGCGGCCCGGCTCGACAGGGGCAGCATAAGGAGAAGGGTTACTGTCCGGAGCGTGTTCATCGGCGTTTCCCTCGTTGGGCGAGAGTGTTCCTGCCGCGAGGAGGCTCAGCAGCAGAACGCCCAGCGCGATGCGATAAATGACGAAGACATGCATCGTGTGCGTTTTGAGATAGCGTAGCAGAAAGGCAATCGACGCATAGCCGACGACGCCGGCCACGACCGTCGCCAGGACGAGGTTGACCACGTCGGAGCGGGAGGCGAGAAGCTTATCGCGCTCGTCGTACAGTTCCTTGACGGCAGCCGCCAACACGGCCGGCAGCGACAGCAAGAACGAGAAGCGTGCCGCCGCCTCGCGCGACAGGCCGAGGAACAAAGCGCCGGTGATCGTCGAGCCGGAACGCGAAGTGCCAGGGATCAGGGCGAGCGCTTGCCAGAAGCCAATCACGAGAGCATCGAACCAGGTGAGCTTGTCCGTCCCCTTTTGCGGCATCCGCGACTGCTTGCGAATTTTCACCAGTTCCTCGGCGGCGACCATCAGCAGGGCGACGACGATCATGGCGGCACTGATGACGTAAAGAGAACGCCAGTCGCCGACGATGTACTTTTTCAGCGCCAGGCCGCCGATGACGACGGGAATGGTGCCGACGATGATGAGCCAGGCGAGTCGCGAATCGGGTTCGTCGAAGGGCCGGCCCGAGCGCAAGCCCCGGAAGAACGCGACCGTCATGTTGACGATGTCAGTGCGGAAATAAATGAGGACGGCAACGAGTGTGCCAAGCTGGATGACTGCGGTAAAGGCCGCGCCGCCGGCGTCCTTCCAACCGAGCAGAGCCGGGACCACGCGCAGATGAGCGGTACTGCTGATCGGCAGGAATTCCGTCAATCCCTGGATGACGCCGAGGACGATCGCTTGAAATGCATTCATGAGTGTTCCCTCACTCTCCCAGTTCCCAGCCGCACGTCTCCTCGTTCCCACGCTCTGCGTGGGAACGTACTCTTCGACGCTCTGCGTCGCGTCCGTTCGGAAGACGACGCAGAGCGTCGAAGAGTAC
>JBBRIK010001355.1:0-1986 GCA_038221045.1 Gemmatales bacterium | reverse complement strand
TGCTCTCGCGAAAATTGCGGTCGCCCATCCAGAGAAAGCGGTGGTCGCCCGGCGAATTGCCGAGGACCTCCTGGCCCGGCTCACGGCCCTGCTCGACCTCGGGCTGGGATACTTGTCGCTGGAACGCAGCACACCCACACTTTCGCCGGGCGAGCTGCAACGTCTGCGGCTGGCCACTCAGGTGCGCTCCAACCTGTTCGGCGTCGTGTATGTACTCGATGAGCCATCGGCAGGGCTTCATCCCGCCGACACGGAAGCCCTCCTGCGCGCGCTCGACCGCCTGAAGGCTTCCGGCAACTCGCTGTTTGTCGTCGAACATGAGCTGGACGTGATCCGTCATGCCGACTGGATCGTTGACGTCGGCCCGGCCGCGGGCGAGCAGGGCGGCCACGTTCTCTACAGCGGTCCGCCCGAAGGGTTGAACCGCATCGAGGCATCACAAACGCGCCTTCACCTCTTCGGCCATCACGTCCTCCCCCGCCGGACGCCGCGCGAGCCTAAGGGCTGGCTGAAACTGACCGGGGTCACACGCAACAACCTGAACAAGCTCGACGTTGCCTTTCCCCTGAGAGTGTTCACGACCATCACCGGCGTATCCGGCTCCGGGAAATCGAGCCTGGTCAGTCAGGTGCTGGTAGAACTGGTCGCCAGAGAACTGGGCCACGACGTTCCGCTCGAAGAGGACGAAGGCGAAGAACTGGAGCGAGCCGATGTGGCTACTCTGGATGGCCGAATCGCGAGCGGCATGGAAGGCGTCTAGCGCCTGGTGCAGGTGGACCAGAAGCCGATCGGACGGACGCCGCGCTCCAACCTGGCCACCTACACGGGATTGTTCGATCACGTCCGGAAGCTATTCGCCGCGACCCAGTCCGCACGCGCCCGCCGCTACGACGCGGGACGTTTCTCCTTCAATGTCGCCAAGGGCCGCTGCGAAACCTGCGAGGGCGAAGGCTTCGTCACGGTTGAGTTGCTCTTTCTGCCCAGCGTCTATGCACCTTGTCCGGCGTGTCATGGCGCGCGCTACAATGCGAAAACCCTCGAAATCAAGTGTCGGGACAAGAGCATTGCCGACGTCCTCGGCATGACAGTCGATGCGGCCTGGGAGTTCTTTGCCGGCGAGCCAATCGTGGCACGCTCGCTGACGGTGTTGCGCGAAGTGGCCTGGGCTACCTTCGACTCGGCCAGCCGGCGACGGAACTTTCGGGCGGGGAGGCCCAGCGGATCAAGCTTGCCACGGAGTTGCAACGAGCCCAGCGCGGCAACACGCTTTACATCCTCGATGAGCCTACCACCGGTCTGCACCCGGCAGACGTGGAGAAGCTGATGACTCAACTTGAGGGGCTGGTCGAAGCGGGCAACACCGTCCTCGTGGTGGAGCACGACATGCGCGTCGTGGCGGGAAGCAATTGGGTCATCGACATGGGGCCCGGCGCGGGCGACGAGGGCGGCCGGATCGGCGCGGCCGGCACGCCGGGGGAGGTGGCCCAGGCTCCCCAGAGCCGCACTGCGCCCTACCTGGCGCGCTTCCTGAAGTGACAGTCATCAAGCGCTTTCGTCGATCTCTTCCTGCAACTGGCACCAGCGTTCCTCGGCCTCGGTGAGCTGCTCCGTCAACGCTGCGAGTTCGTTATGGATGCGCAGCGCCTCGCCGGCACCGTTCGATTGCAGCGACTGAGCCGTCAGGGCGCGTTTCTGTTCGTCGAGTTGGGCGATGGTCTTCTCCAGGGCCTTGATGACCTTGCGCCCATCCCGTTCGTTCCGCTGGGCCGGGCGTGTCGAGACCCTGGCCGGCTTCGCCACACTGGGGGGAAGTTTCGTGCGTTCGGTTGCCAGCTCGCGCTCGCCGGCCTCGATCTCCTGGTTGACCTTGTACAAGTACGCTTCGTACTGGCCGCTGTAATGGGTCACCCGGCCATCGCGGACTTCCACGATGCAGGTGGCGACTCGTTTCGTGAAGTGCCGGTCGTGGCTGGTGAAGATGACGGT
>JBBRIK010001354.1:0-1990 GCA_038221045.1 Gemmatales bacterium | reverse complement strand
GGAGCGCTCGCACCCGGAACGGATTGGGCATCGACGGCATCGGCATCGATGGTGACATGCACATGACACGACTCGTTCCCGAGTCGCGCCAGTTCCGCGCCGAATCGCTCGATCAGTTGTCCCTCGCACTCCTCGCGCCAGGCGAGAACGCAACCGCGCTGGCGGGCGAAGGCGAGATGCTGCCGGGCCACCGCATGCCCTTGCAGGCCGAGACAGACGTAGCGCCGATCCTTCAGCGGCGAGGACGCATGCTCCAGCGCTTGACGAAAAGGAGTGCCGCTGTTGCCCCGTCCATCGTGACAGGGTCGAACGTCAAGGTGAGCGTCGATGTTGACGATGGCGCTTTCTCTCTGGCCGAGAACATAACCCTGGTACACGCCATAGGTCGTCTCGTGACCGCCGCCGAGGACGATCGGCACCGCGCCGGTACTCGTGATTCCATGGACGATCTCTCCGAGCGCCTGCTGTGTCTCTTCGAGGCTGCCGCTGATGCGGACGTTGCCGGCGTCCAGAGGCGGAAGTTGAGTCAGGTCGGTCTCCGAGACGCCATCGAAACACGTCAGCTTGCCGAGCCAGCGGCGAATCTCCGCCGGGGCCTGGGCGGCGCCCACCCGGCCCCCATTTCGCTTGACGCCCTCGTCCTGGGGAAAGCCGACGAGAACGGCCCGTCCCGGCACAAGGGCGGAGAGATCGCTGTGCCAGCCGACGATGTGATCGACGAGGCGCGGATCGTCCGGACGTACGAAGACGTTGTCATGAGGCCGGAGCGGTTCAAGCCTGGAAGACCACTCGGCCGCGCTTGATGACGGTGCTGACATGGCTGACTCCGAAGTGATAGAAGAGTTGCCGGTAATCCGGTACGTCACAGACGATGACGTCCGCTTGCTTGCCCGGCTCCAGCGAGCCGAGACGGTCGGCGCGTCCGAGGGCGGCGGCCGCATTGAGCGTGAGAGCGGCGAGGACTTCCCCCGGCATCATACCCATCTGCGTACAGGCGAGAGTGCCGGCGAGGGGTAGGTTCTCGCTCGGACAGGTGCCGGGGTTGCAGTCGCTGGCCAAAGCGACAACGACGCCGCGCTCGATCAACCTCCGCGCGGGGGCGTAGTGCATCCGCAGAAAAAGGGCCGTCCCCGGCAGAAGCGTCGCGACAGTGCCAGCGCGCGCGAGGGCGTCGATACCGGCTTCGCTGACGCAGAGCAGATGATCGGCGGAGACAGCGCCGAGCCGGGCCGCCATTTCCGCGCCGCCGAGCGTGGTCAGTTCGTCGGCATGGACCTTGAGCCGAAGGCCGGCCGACGAGGCGGAGCGCAAGAGTTCTTCCGACTCCGCGACGCTGAAGACGCCTGTCTCGCAGAAGACGTCGCAGAACTCGGCCAGGCCGCGCCGCGCGACCTCCGGCAGCATGTCGTCGCGGATCAGGCGGAGATAGCCGGCGCGATCGTTCTGATATTCCGGAGGCACGGCATGAGCGCCGAGGAAGGTCGCCACCAGTTCGAGCGGCCCTTCGGCGTTGAGATCTGCGATGGCTTCGAGGCACTTCAACTCGTCATCCAGAGTCAGCCCATAACCTGACTTGACCTCGACGGTTGTGACGCCGAACTGAAGGAATCGCTTGAGCCGCTTGCGCGCGAGTTCGATCAATTGGGAGCGCGAAGCTGTGCGAACGTGCCGCACGGTGGCGTTGATGCCGCCGCCCCGCGCCGCGATCTCCTGATACGACAGACCTCGCAAGCGCGACTCAAATTCATCCTCCCGGCTGCCGGCGAAGAGAAGATGCGTATGGCTGTCCACGAAGCCGGGCAGGACAGTCTTGCCCGTCGCGTCGAGGATGACGGCATCGGGTGGGATCGGCGGCAACTCGGCGTCAGGACCGGCCCATCGAATATCGTCTCTCTCAATGACAAGAGCGCCGTCGCGAATCGAAGTGAGGTCGGCAAGCGCGGTCCCGCAGAGGAAGCGTTCGCCGCGCCGGGCGACGCAGACCAGTTCC
>JBBRIK010001353.1:0-2000 GCA_038221045.1 Gemmatales bacterium | reverse complement strand
CGGCGTAGCAAGCCCACCCGCTACGCCGCAAGCGGCACGTCACACTCAACGCCACGCCGATTTCACCTCGAACACCTCCAGCGACTTCATCGGCGTCTTGCCGCCGCGGCTGAACACCTCCAGGCTCCTGCTCGCCCTCGCCTCGGCGGGAAGGACGCTGGCTGACAGGGCCATCTGCCCATCGTTGCCGAACACCTCGATCGAGCCGCGATCCAACAGCACGCGCAGCCGAACCTTGCCGTCGATCGCCTTCAGCGGCGCCGTCACCCCCTTACAGGCGATCTGCTGCTTCTTCACGTCATAAATCACCGGCACGCCGCGCAGGTTGAACCCGAACGCCTCCGCGTCGCCGACGCCGAACTCGGCGCGAATGTCGAACAGTTCGCCCTTGATTTTCGCCAGCGGATTGTCGCCGGGCTTGAGCATCTCGTCGCTCCAAGTTTGCTTTTCGCCTCGAAGCGATTCGATCTCCTTCACCGGCTCGGCGAACATCCGCACCCCGTCCGGCGTGGGGCGAAGCGTCAGTTGACAGGGGACCGTCATCTGCTGATTGAAGGGCATCGCCGGGAAGGTGATGCCCGAGCCCCAGCCGATCTGGATACGGCGTCCGTCGGCGACGTCGCTGAACGTCTGGGCCGCGTAGAAGTTACCGTGCCACAGTTGATGCTTGCCCGTTTCGGTCGTGAACTTCTGGCCGTCGAACTTGCCGAGGACATACTTGCCGTCGGCCGCGTACAGCACCCAGCGGTTCTTGTGGCCTTCCACGCCCTCGACGGGAAGCTCGAAGAGATCGGGACACTCGTAAAAGCCCGCAATCCGGCTCCGGAACGTCCACTTTTTCAGGTCCTGCGAAGTGTGAAAGGCGATCCACTGCTTGCCCTCAAACTCGTCGTAGACGGCCATCACCCATTGCTTGCTCGCCGGATGCCAGACGAGCTTCGGATCGCGGCCGGTATGTTTGACGACGGGATTGCTCTCGTAGTCCGTCCAGGTTCGGCCACGATCGTTACTGTAAGCGATGCACTCGCCCCGGCCCGTACTGGTGTAGGCGGCGATCAGCGGCGGCTCGCCCTCCTTGCCGAAACCGGAGGTGTTCGCCTTGTCAACGACAGCACTACCCGAGAAGGCCCAGTCGCCGAACTGGCGCGGGTAGATGCCGACGGGCAGCTCCTCCCAGTGAACGAGGTCCTTGCTGACGGCATGGCCCCAGTGCATGTTGCCCCAGTTCCAGCCAAACGGATTGTGCTGATAGAAAAGGTGGTACTCGCCCTTGAAGTAGACGAGGCCATTGGGGTCGTTGAGCCAGCCGCGCCGCGACGTGAAGTGAAACTGCGGCCGATCCTTCTCTCGATACAGACGCTCCGCCGCCTTGATTTCATCGCTCTGGACAATCGCCTCCAGGGCCTTTGAGCCGGCCATCAGCACCGTCTCGATGCGGACCTTCTTGCCCTTGAAGGCCGACACGTCGCTGAACATCCAGAAAGCCGGCTCCGCCTCGGCCAACTCGATCTCGAACTCGCGGACCGTCTTGTCCGCGACGACGAAACGCATTTTCCGCATCGTCTCTCCGGTCTTCACCGGCAGGAGCAGGTAGCGGTTCGCGATGGTCAATTCGCGGGTCACGGTTTCGAGCTGCTTGCGCCGATCGCTCTGAACGATGTGATCGACGCAGATATGGCCCCAGCCGCCCGTGTGCTTATCGACGAGTTCGAGCGTCGCCATCTTGCCGGCAAGGTCGGCCACGTCCCAGTTCTGCCAGTCGAGGCGTTCGGAGCCGCCCGGCCTGTCATTCGGTCCCGTCGCCGTGCGGACGATCTTGCCCTCAACGAGGAGGTTCATGCACGTCTGGCCGGGATGCTTGCCGCCGCCGATCAGGAAGTTGAAGTACTTGCGTTCGATCTTGAAGGCCGGCGACGTCAGCGTACCGGTCGTTTGATCGCCGCCGTGAAAGCTGTTGCCGAGGCCCTTGCCGAGGAAGCCGGTCACAGGCATCTGGTTAG
>JBBRIK010001352.1:0-2011 GCA_038221045.1 Gemmatales bacterium | reverse complement strand
GCGGCCGAGGCGCAGGCCGTCGAAATGGTCGTGTTCGGGCCGGCCAGGCCGAACTCGATGGAGATATTGCCCCCTGCCGAGTTCGCGATCATCTTCGGGATGACGAACGGACTGATGCGTCCAGGTCCGCCTTCCATGAAGCGGGTGTGCTGCTCCTCGAACTCGTTGAGTCCGCCGATACCGGAGCCGAAGATCACGCCGCAGCGAAAGGGATCTTCCTTCTTGAAGTCCAGGCCGGAGTCCTTGACCGCTTCGACAGCTCCCACCAGCGCGAACTGGGAGAAGCGGTCCAGACGGCGGACCTGACGGGCGTCGATCACGTCCTCGGGGGTGAAGTGTTTCACTTCACCGGCGAAGCGCACCTTGAACGCGGTGGTATCGAACTGCTCGATGAGGCTGATGCCACTCTTGCCCGCGAGCAGTCCTTGCCAGTAGCCGGCCACCCCGCTGGCGAGCGGATTGACCGTTCCCAGGCCCGTGATGACGACGCGACGGGTCATTTCTTGGCCTGCTCCCGCTCAATGTAATCGATGGCCTCGCCGACTGTTTTGATTTTCTCGGCTTGATCGTCGGGGATGGTGATCTCGAACTCTTCTTCGAGTTCCATGACCAGTTCGACGATGTCGAGCGAGTCCGCGCCGACGTCCTCCTGGAACGACGTCTGGCGCGTCACCTGTTCCTTGTTGACGCCGAGGTTTTCACAGACGATTTCGATGACACGTTCTTCAACGGAAGGCACGACTGATTCCTCCCAGAAACGCGAGCCGAGGATGGCCGGACTCGCCCGTCCATCACTCAGGTGATGTACCACAAATCCCGTCCGGCCGGCAAGCGGCCTTCAGGGGAAGAAGCAGCGTCGGGTCAACGCCGGCACGCCGTAAATTGAAACAGTAGCGATGGCAGGGAGAAACGGAAAGGGGCGATCCTGCTTTGCCACTCGCGGCTTTGCACTTCCCTGCGATTGCAAAGCCGCAAGCGGCAAGCCGTCACGCGCCAATCTGACGGAGATCAACCTTGCGATGAATCCGCTTCAGAAGACCGGAAACGACCGTCCCCGGTCCGATCTCGTAGAACCTTTCCCCCTTTGCCTCGTCGAGCAAGCCGCGCAGGCTTTTCTCCATCAACACCGGCGAGACGACCTGCCGCACCAGCAGCCTGCGAATCTCGTCCGGATCGGTATGCGGCCGGGCATCGACGTTCGACCACACCGGCACACGCGCCTCACGCACTTCGATCTTTTCGAGCGCCGCCGCCAGCTTCTCATCGGCCGGCTTCATGACGGACGTATGGAAGGCGCCCGCGACTGTCAGCGGCACCGTACGCGCTCCCTTCTCGCTTGCCAATTTCTCCAAAGCATCGCAAGCCGCCCGGACGCCGGAGACTACGATATTACCAGGACAGAGAAGGTTCGCAATCTCGATCGTTCCCGCCGGCCGGGCGGCATCGACGAGCGCTCGCACTTCCGCTTCATCCATGCCGATGAGGGCGACCATCCCGCTCGGCGTGGCGTCGGCGGCCTCCTGCATGGCCTGTCCGCGCTGCTGTACCACCTTCAAGCCATCGCGGAAACTCAATGCGCCGGCGAAGGCGAGGGCCGTGTACTCTCCCAGGCTCAGGCCCGCCGCGGCAATGCACTCCTCGATCGCCTGCGGCTCGTTGATCTTGAGCTGTTCCAGAGCGGCGAGGCTGCAAACATAGAGCGCGGGCTGACTCATGGCCGTCGAGTTGAGCTTGTCAGCGGGTCCGTTGAAGCAGATGTCGGCGAGAGAGTACCCGAGGACCTCCGCCGCTTCATCGAAGAGTTGTCGCGCCGCGGGCAGCGTGTCGTGCAGGGTCTTGCCCATGCCGACTTTCTGAGCACCCTGTCCGGGGAAGAGGAAGACTGTGCGCGGCATCGTATTCCCGTAACACTCGGACAAGGATTACCGTCTTGCCGCTTGCGGCGTTGCGTGTTTAATCGCGTCACACGGGAAGAAACCCGATAGGCCGCAAGCGGCCCTCAATTTGAACC
>JBBRIK010001351.1:0-2011 GCA_038221045.1 Gemmatales bacterium | reverse complement strand
TCATTTCCTCGCCGGCCTTCTTCGTTGACTCGCAGTGTCGCGTTAGCGTTGCCGGCGACCGCCGCCAGGATTTCCGCCCTTATCAGCACGTTCCGCCTCGCGCTGCGCCCAGTAGTCGCGGAACTGTTGTTGGTTGACCGTTCCGCCAGACAGGCCCGTTTTCTGAGCGTAATCCGTCAGCGATGCTTCGAGAAAGCCCGCCTCGGAGATGTTGAACGAGGATCGGCCGTTGGCGAATCGGTCGAACATCGAATCGGCCGTCATGCCGCCGCCGTTCTGGCCGCCCTTGTTGCGTCCGCCGCCCGGAGCGCCGCCGCCACCCTGTCCGCGACGTCCGCCGCCGAACATCGAACCGAAGAAGCCGGCCGCGCCGCCGCCATTGCCGTCGCCAGGGCCTGCCGAGGCAGTCCGTCTGTCTCCGCTGGATGATCCGGGCGTGGGAACGTCCTTGCCTCCGGCCATGGCGATTACGCGTAACACTTCATCCGGTGTGATGAAGCCGTCCCCATTGAGGTCCCATTTGCGGAACTCGGTCAGATCGCCGCCCTTTTCCTTCCACTCGTAGAGGGCCACCTGAGCGTCCTTGTCGGTGTCGTATTCGGTGAACCAGGACGGCATCTTGTCGCCGAGTTTGCCGGCCCTCAGAACGACGACTTTCTTGTCGAGGTCGTAGGCAGGCGGTTCATCGCCGCCGATGGTAGCGCCTGGGGGCAGCGTCCCGCGGCTGTCGCCGGGATTGCTGCTCGACGTGGTGACAGCAGGCTTTTGGCCGTCCTTCGGCTGATACTTCTCCTGCCACGCCTTCATGTACTCGCGGTATTCGTTCATGTCGATGACGCCGTCTTTATTCGTATCCCATTTGTCCTTCTCGGCGAGCAGCGTTTCGGACATTTCCTCGACCTGGAGAACGCCATCCCCATTGCGGTCGGCCCTCTTGAAGAGGATGTCAGCGGTTGTATTGATGTCGCCGCCCAGTCCTCCGGGACCGCCTCGTCCCTGTCCCCGTCCTCCCCACGCGCCGCCTCGGTCGCCGGGCTGAGGAGGCGAGGCTGCCGGATCGGCTCCTTCCTGGGTGCCGGGCCGCGGGCCGCCGGTCAGACTCTGCGTGTACTCGGCCCACTGTTCTTTCGTGAACTCGCCGTTGGTGATGTTGTTCTTTGCTGCCCAGGCCGTGGCCTGGTCGCGACCCCGAGACAGATCGGTAATCTTGATGGTTGCCTTGCCCTTCGCCAACCAGTCGAACATGACTCCGGCGTCAGGCGGATTGCCTCCACCCCAGCCGCCGCCGCCACCGCCAAAGCCGCCGCGCCCCCCGCCTCCTCGTGGTCCCTGAGACACACCCGTCGAGGGGCCGAGCAGAAAGGCAGCCAAAGCCAGAAACAACAGGGTGACTGCGAATTTGACGCGCATGGCCTAAAGTCTCCGGATTGCGTGTCGGGATGGACTATCCCCTTCCTATGATTCTAACCCCGAAGAAGTCTCAAGGTCACGCGCAATTTTACTTGATCCCACGGCTGGGTGTGGCAAAACTTTCGGGAGCATGCGTAACTCCTTATTTCGCGGCAGTTGCTCGCCTCGAGGAATAAGGACTTACGATCAGAATTCGCCTGGCGCAAGTGGCGCTCCCGAAAAATTTGCCCCCACGGCTGCGATCATCGTTTCGGCCACCCCTCTGCCCCTGTAGTAGCTGCTTTCGGCCACGCCACGCACCGCTTGGCGCGCCTCTTCCTGCCGCTGCCGGCACTTTTCCAGGCCCAACGTGGCATAATGCGCGCTCACCTCGACCATCTGCGTGGTGGCTGCGAAGTCCGGCGGCTGTGGCCCGTGTTCGTAGTCCTGCTGGTGTTGCTGGTGGGCGGCGGCGTGAGCCTGGACATCCTCCAACCCCTTCTGGGCGACATCCACCTGACGCTGGAGCGGCAAGGCGGCAGCCCGGCTCAGGTCCTGTTGGCCGTAGAACAGGTCCGGCGTGTGCTGCGCCTCCAGGCCGTCACGGGCGCAGGCGATCAGG
>JBBRIK010001350.1:0-2012 GCA_038221045.1 Gemmatales bacterium | reverse complement strand
CCTCTCCTCGCTCTCGGCGAACGCTTCGAGAGCGTCGCCCGCAAGGTGTCGCCTGCCGTCGTCGCGGTCGAGGCGACCAAGCCGGCCCCGGCGCGCGGCGGCAAGCGACAGCAGACCGAGGAGTCCGGCTCCGGCGTCATGGTGCGTCTGCCGGGCGTCGAGGACGTCATCGTCATCACCAATAACCACGTCGTCTCGGATGCGGGGCCGAAACAGATCACGGTCAGCCTCGCCGACGGCAAGATCTTCAAGCCGGAGCGCGTCTGGGCCGATCCCGAATCGGACATCGCTCTGTTGCGGCTGACCGGGGCCGGCAACGTCCCGACCGCCACGCTCGGCGACAGCGAGCGGGTGCGCGTCGCCCAGTGGGTGCTGGCCATCGGCAGCCCCTTCGGCCTCAACCAGACGGTGACGCACGGCATCATCAGCGCCCGCGAGCGCGGTCAGGTCAGCCTTGGCAGCACGATTCGCATCAAGGACTTTCTGCAGACCGACGCGGCCATCAATCCGGGATCGAGCGGCGGACCGCTGTTCAACCTGGACGGCGAGGTGATCGGCATCAACACGGCCATCGCCTCGTACTCGAACAGCAACAGCGGCGTGGCCTTCAGCATCCCGATCAACCTGGTGAAGCGTGTGGCCCGGCAGTTGATCGAGCGCGGCAGCGTGACGCGCGGCTACCTGGGGCTTCAGATGGCGCCGTCGTTCGAGGCGAATGACGCCCTGCGGTTGGGACTGGATCGCGTGCAGGGAGCGCTGGTGGAATCGGTGTATCCGGGGACGCCGGCGGCAACGGCCGGCGTGCGAGCGGGAGACGTCGTCTTGCAGGTGGACGGAACGGCGATCCGCAACGAGAACCACTTCATCAACCTGATCAGCGCGTTGCCGGTAGGGCGGCGGGTGCGCATGCAGATGTGGCGCGAGAGGAAGCCGCTCGCGGTGGACGCGGTGGTCGGCGACTGGTCGCAGGGGCAGGAGAAGCTGAAGGATTGATCTCATTGCCGGGGCGCGGCGTGCAAATGGCCGCCGCGTCCCGGCCGTGGAGGAAGACTCAGTCGTCGCCGGCCTGCTTGTTCCTCATGTAGAGAAGCACGCCGATCAGAACGAGAAAGACGGCGCCCCCAACGACAAAGAACATCGGGCTGCCGATGAAGCCATCGTCATCCTGAGCAAGCAGCACGTTGCCCAGCGTGGAGGCCAGGGTGGACACACTCATCGCAAGGATCCTTTCACTACTCCTGGATATGAGGGGACGTAAGACAGCGAGTCGGACTGTCAGTGTTCTACCGCCCCTTCGTCCGCAATGCAAGAACCCAGTGGCGAAAATCGCGTTCAGGGCAGCAAATCTTGCACATTCAGCGTCCCGATCATCTGTCCACCTAGAACGAGAGGCACCGCATCGCCCGCGCGGTAATCCTGTCGCTGGCGATAGGCGGGAGCGGGACCAGGGCCGGTCGGATCGCTATAGACCTCGATCTGACGCTCGACGAGGTTGACGATCCAGTAGAAGGGAATTCCTTCGCTCGCGTAGACGGGTCCTTTGTCGTTCCGGTCCGACTCAAGGGACGTGTTGGCCACCTCCACGAGAAAACCGATCTCAGCAGGACGGGGATGGTGGCTGTCATACCGCGTGGGAGGTTCGAGGACGATCGCGAGGTCGGGTACCGGCTCAGAGTCGTTGAGCGTAATCGCTGACTGGCCTCGGACTCCCCAGTTTTTGGTAAGAAGAGCCGTCAGGACCCGGCGTGCAATTTCTATTCGACTGTCGTGGAGAGGATTGCGGGCCGTCTTGTACCTCACCCATCCTTCCAGCAATTCGACAGGGTCATCCTCGGTGAGGATCCCGGCGTCAATCATTCGGTGATATTCATCGACCGTGAATCGCCTCAGGAAGACGTTCGACGGTGGGACGGCGGGGGCCATTCGCGGCCGAAGCGCAGGCGACGGAGCCGGCGTTGTCATGGTCGTTGGGGTCATTGTCGATCCTCCTTGCGGGTTAACATTAGAGCGCT
>JBBRIK010001349.1:0-2013 GCA_038221045.1 Gemmatales bacterium | reverse complement strand
ATTGAGAATGTTGTCGAGGATCCACTTGCCTCGCTTGACCGGTGAGGTCCGCGTCGGGTTCGATGTCGTCGCGAGGATGCCGGCCATCGTCAGGACGCCGCCGCGCGGCGTGTCCTTCAGTTCGACCCGGCGAAACTGCGGGCCGGAAACGCCACGGATGTCGTAGTGCATTGCCAGCCGGTCGTTGACGAAGGTGAAGTCGGCGTCGAGGAATTCGAGGATGCCGCGGTCTTCCTTCACCACCGCCTCGAAGAACAACTCGACCTCTTTAATCATGGCATCGCGCAGGCGGTCGTGGAAGTTGGGGAAGAGAGTGCGGTCCGGGCTGAAGGTGCGGAGATTGCGGGTTTGCAGCCATTGTCCGGCGAAGTTCTCCGTCAACGCCTTCGCCCGCTCGTCCTTGAGCATGCGCTTCACCTGCGGCTCCAGGTTCTTGCGCAGTTCGCGCTTGTCCGCGAGGCCGAACAGCTCCTCGTCGGGCATCGTTGACCAGAGGAAATACGACAGCCGGACGGCCAATTCGTGTTCGTCGAGCGTCCGGCTCCCCTGGCCCGGCTCGGGATCTTTCTCGATGCGGAAGAGGAAGTGCGGCGAGCAGAGGACACCCTGAATCGCGACGCCGGCCGCCTTCTCGAAGGACTCTCCCTGCTGATCGGCGAGCTTGAAGAGCTTCAGATAGCGGTCGATCTCACGCTCGCTGACGGGCCGGCGAAAGGCGCGGCGGGCGAAGTTCGCCACCACCTTGCGAGCGGCTTCCTCTTTCGTGAGTTGATCGGAAGGCGTGGCGACGAGGAGTTTGGAGCGCGGATCGTCGGGGGCGGCCGACAGCGGCGCCTGCACTTCGAGGAAGTAGACGGCGAGGCCGCGATTCTTTTTCGCTTTCTCGTCGGAGAACTCGTTGAGGAACACGGCCGCGACCCGATGGCTCCCCTTCGTCACCCGCGTCTTGACCTCGACAGTCTTCGCCGATTTCGGATCGGTAGCCTTTACCTCGAACGTCTGCAAGTCCTTGCCATCGAGGCGAAGAGCCATCTTGACCGGCTCGGAGCCGGCCTGATCGCCGTGAGCGCGGACGCGGAGGACGTAATCTCCCTCGCGCGGAAACTCGTGCTGGACGTGGAGCGGCCCCTTCTCGGTCAACAGGCGATAATTGGGCGTGCGATTGCGGGTGGCGTTGCCTTGCAGTTCGCTGCCGACATAGCGGCGGACCGGAGCGGCGCTATCGCGCTTGAGGAGGGTCTGATCGACGATGCGTTCGGCCGCGGCGAGGTACTTCTCCATCAGGAGCGGCGACATGGACAGCACGTCGCCGATGTTGTCAAAGCCATAACCGACGTCGTCGGCGGGAAAGTCCTCGGCGGGACGAAAGTCGATGGCGAGCAGATCGCGAATGGTGTTGTTGTACTCGACGCGATTGAGTCTGCGGATGGTGACCCGGCCGGGGTCTTTCCCCTTGGTGCAATCGACGGCGGCGAGTTGCTGATCGAGGAAGGCGTGCAGGAGATCGCGTTCGGCGGGCGTCGGTTGCGGCTTGTCCTCGGGAGGCATCTCGCGGGCCTTGAGGGAGGTAAGGACTTTCTCCCAGGTCTTGCGGTCGCCGTCTCCCTTGAGTTTTTCGAGAGAGAACCCGCCTCGGGGCTTGGCTCCACTATGGCACTTGAGGCAGTATTGCGCGAGGACGGGAGCGATCTGCTTGCCGTAGACAATGCGAGCGGGTTCCTTGTCGTCCTTGCCGGGAGCGGCGAGAAGCCCGGCGAGGGACAGCAGCGCCAGCAGCACGGCAAGACGCGACCGCATGGAAGATTGCTCCGGAGGCAGGAGGGAAGGCGTAACCGGCAGGAGAGTCATTCTAGAGATTGAACGTCGTGTCGGGCAGAGAGTTCCGCCCGAAACTGCGTAAACAATCGGTGAACCCATCTCGTTCTCTCGGTTTTGTTTATCCCGCCCCTACTGACCTGTTTTCGGCGCAGCTGCTGCGGCATACTGTTTGGTATGCCAGCCGTTGATCTTCTC
>JBBRIK010001348.1:0-2014 GCA_038221045.1 Gemmatales bacterium | reverse complement strand
GCGATCAAGGTCTACGAACGCGATATCTTGCAACAGATCACTTGGCGCCCCTGACACAACCGCGCTTGTCTTCCGGTCCTCGTTCGGTCATGCTGTTTTCATGCTGCCCAACTCTCCCCTCGCACAGAATTTGGACACCCTCGGCGTCGCGCCGGCGCGCCTCGAACTGTTGCAGCGTCTCGGCTTGCACACGATTGCCGGACTACTGTTCCACTTTCCGCGCCTTTACGAAGATCTCACCAACGTCCGCCGAGTCGTCGAGTTGAAGGCGGACGAACTGCAGACGGTCCAGGGCGAGGTCGTCGAGATCGAGGGCCGCGAACTGCTCAAGGGCGGCTGCATCGTCAGCGTCGTTCTGTGTGACGACGGCATCCACTGCCTCGAAGGCGTCTGGTTCAATCAGCCGCTCGCCGCGCATCGCTTCCGCATGGGCCAGCGCCTCGCCTTCAGCGGCAAGCCGCGCTGGTATCGCGATCGCCAGCACAACCGCGAATACTGGCAGATGGGTTCGCCGCGCGTGCAGCTCCTCGAAGGAGATGCCACGGGCGACACAGGCGGCATCGTCCCCATCTATCCGCTGACCGAGAACCTGCGCGGCGAACACCTCCGCCCGCTTCTGCGCCACGCCCTCGCCCGCCATGCCCCTGACCTCGTCGAGGCACTGCCGGAGGAACTGCGCGAGCGGCGTGGCTTTCCTAACATGGCCGAGGCGCTGAGGGAGATCCACTTTCCCACATCGCTGGAGGCTGCCCATCGGGCGCGGCGACGCTTTGCCTACGAGGAACTACTGCTCCTGCAACTCGCACTGGCTCTGAAGCGGCGTGAGTTGCGCGATCGCCAGCAAGCGCCGGTGCTGGCCGTGACTCCTGCCATCGACGCGCGCATTCGCCGCCTCTTCCCGTTCGCTCTGACGCCGGATCAGGATCGGGCCGTCGCCGCCATCTGCCGCGATCTGGCGAGTCCGCGTCCGATGCAGCGTCTGCTTCAGGCCGACGTCGGCGCGGGCAAGACTGCTGTCGCCGTCTACGCGCTTCTCGTCGCCGTCGCCTGCAAGCATCAGTGCGCCCTGATGGCCCCGACCGAGGTGCTGGCCCAGCAGCATTTCCGCACGCTCGACGGCTATCTCAGCCAGAGTCGCGTTCGCCGGCTGCTGCTGACCGGCGGCCTGAGCGGCAAGGAACGGCAGACCGCCCTCGATCGACTCCGCGCCGGTGAGATCGACCTCGTCGTCGGCACGCAGGCGCTGGCGCAGCCCGACGTTCAGTTTGCCCGGCTCGGCCTGGTGGTCATCGACGAGCAGCACAAGTTCGGCGTCGGCCAGCGGGCGCGCATGCGCTGGGCCGGGGCGAGCGGCGATCCGCACTACCTCGTTATGACGGCGACGCCGATTCCGCGCACGGTCGCCCTGACCGTCTTCGGCGATCTCGACGTCTCGCTGATGCGTCAAGGGCCTCCAGGCCGTCAACCGGTGACGACGCGCTGGGTGCCGGCCCGCCAGCGCGACGAGGTTTACAGTCGCATTCGCCAGGGTTTGAACGAGGGACGACAAGGGTTCGTGGTCTGTCCTCTCGTGGAGGAATCCGAGCGGTTGACGCTCCGGTCGGCGTCGGCCGTGTTCGCCGAGTTGAAGGCCGGCCCGTTCCATGAGTATCGTCTGGGTCTGCTGCATGGACGCATGAATGAGGACGACAAGGCCGCCGTCATGGCAAGCTTCCGCGCCAGGGAGATTGATCTGCTGGTGGCGACGACGGTCGTCGAGGTAGGCGTCGATGTGGCCGGCGCGACGCTGATGCTGATCGAGGACGCGGAGCGATTTGGGCTGTCGCAGTTGCATCAATTGCGAGGCCGTGTGAGCCGGGGCGAGGTGGCGGGCGAATGCTACCTGTTCGCCGATCCCGTGACGCCCGAGGCGGTCGAACGGTTGCGGATCTTCACGCGGACGCTCGATGGCTTCGCCTTGGCGGAGGAGGACGCTCGCTTGCGCGGGACGGGCGAACTGGTGGGCACGCGCCAG
>JBBRIK010001347.1:0-2022 GCA_038221045.1 Gemmatales bacterium | reverse complement strand
GAAATTACTCCACGATGGCCCTGACCAGTCCAGTCGTTCGCGGAAGGACGCGGATCAGATACATGCACCCCGCCGTCATTCGTTCGCTCTCGTGAATCCCCTGCGTCACTCCCTCCCACTTCACGGGAAAACTCGCTCGATTGTAAATCGTCAAATAGACGTCCGCCCCTCGCTTCACTTCCTCGTCCATCTCGATCCGCAGCCGCTCTCCCTTGCCGATCACGCCATAGTGAAACGCCGTCCCCGGATTGCCGACCGGCAACACGATACGCTCGACGAGACGACGAGGCAGCCTGTCTTTCCAGAGCAACGCCACCCAGGCGTGATAGTGCAGGAGGCAGTACCACCACGAACGCCGCCGGGACAGCTCGTGATAGAAGGCATTGACGCCGGCCGGCAACGGCATCGGCGCGACGGCGGGCCGGCCATCCACTTGCATCCCCGGCAGCGCCACGCTTTCGCCCCAGCGGTAGTAGCGCAACCCGATCCAGTAGCGCCCCGGTTTCAGCGTCAGGGTCCGTGTCGAAACGTCTGCGGGACAGTCGAGGGAATTGATACTGGTCACAGTGCGGAACCCCGGAAACGAGTAGACCACAATCGACCATGAAGGAGCGGATAGCCGCGCCGCCGTCACGTCGATGGTGAGGCTCTCCTGTACCGGCAGCGGTCCGAGCGTGGCAATGATGGCGTGCGGGTTCCAGCGTGGAGCGCTGGTCATGAGCAGAGGCAGGGCGAGCGGGTTCTTGAGCGTCTCCGCCGACAGCGGGTGCCAGCGGAACGCCTGCTCCTTGCGGCGGCGATAGTGGAGATTGGCGAGCCGCCGCATCAGGAACTGAACGACCTTGAAGAGCAGAAACGACAGCAGAGCCAACGGCGCCTGAACGACCACCAATAGCGCCCTCATGTCGTCACCGGTTCCGTCCGCGCTGCCTCGGCAATGATCCGCGCCAGCTCGCCGGGAGCTTCCAGGTGCAGGTTGTGTCCGCCGTGCAGCATGGTCACGAGCGCGTCCGGCCAGGTCTCGCGCAGCCGTTCGAGCGCTTCGCCTTGCCCGCTCGCATCGCCGAAAATGAGATGCACAGGGGCCGTGATCTTGCGCAACATGCCGAGGTAACGCGCTCCATCGAAGACCGGCAAGGTGATACCCGTGCGGGTGCGGAGGCGCACGTCCCAGCGCCAGCGCACTCCCCCTTCGCACGGTTCGGTGATGCGTTCGGCCAGCATCAGCGCCAGTGCCTCATCGAGAGCGGGCGACACCTGGCGCATCCGGCTCGCGGCTGTTTCCAGGTGCGGGAACACACGATGGGCCGGCGGCGAGGCAAGGTAATCGAGCTGGGCCGTGAATTTCTCCGCATCCTCACCTTCCGGTCCCGCGCCAGACAACGGCTTCTCGATCAGCACGAGGCCCGCGAAGCGCTCCGGCCGTGCCGCCGCCAGCAGTGACGCGACGATCCCGCCGAGTGAGTGACCTACCAGCGTCACCGGCTTGTCCTTCAGATTTGCGCTCAGAGCATCGAGGTCCGAGACGAAGTCGAAGATCTGATACGACGCGCTGGGGCTGCTATGTCCGGATCGCCCATGTCCGCGCAGATCGGGCGCGACGACATGGAAGCCACGAGAGGCCAGGGGAGCGGCCACTGCCTGCCAGGCCGCTCCCTGTTCGAGGATGCCATGAACGCACAGGATCGTCGGCCCTTCCTCCGGACCCCACTCGCACAGGCACAACGGCAAGCCGCGCACCTCGACGACCCGCTCGCGCATGACCGCGCTCGACGCGGTCTCGTACGGCAACTCATAGCCCAGGGCCGCCGCCACCTGCCGGCTCTGTTCGCCGAGCAATCGCGACAGGCGAATCGAGCGCCAGACGTCGCCGAGCGAGGCGTCGATGCGGTCGTGCTGCATGAAGTTCGGATCGTTGATGCCGATGGACTGAGCGTGAACGCCATCGAGCATGCGCTGCCCCTCGTAGGGCGTCAGCAGGGCGGGATCGAAGTCGAAGCCGAGGAAATCGCACAGCGAGCG
>JBBRIK010001346.1:0-2026 GCA_038221045.1 Gemmatales bacterium | reverse complement strand
GCGGCCATCGTCGAGTTCCGTCGGGAACGGGCCTCGCCCCACGCGGGTCGAATATGCCTTACTGACGCCGATGATGCGGGTGATGTTCCGCGCCGGTACGCTGGAACCCGTCCAGATGCCGGCAGCTGTGCTGCTCGAGCTGGTCACATAGGGATAGGTGCCGTGATCCACGTCGAGCAGACTGCCCTGGGCCGACTCGAACAGGATGCGCTTGCCGGCCCGCAGCGCTTCGTGGAGCAACTTCGTCGTATCGACGATGTGCGGCCGCATCTGCTCGGCATAGGCGTGATAAGCGTGCGTCAAGGTGTCGGGATCGAACGCGAGCGGGTCGTCTGCGTGAGGGCGAACGCGGAGCATGCCGGTCAGAAAGCCGCCGCCGAGATCGACGTCGAAAGACTGGGCGTCCGGGGCCAGGGCCTTGAGGATGCGATTCTTGCGCGTGCAGATGCCCTTGAGGCGCGATCGCAGATGCTCCTTGTCGAGCAATTCGCCCAGGCGCACGGCCCAGGTGCGACCAACCTTGTCGGCGTAGGTGGGACCGATGCCGCGGCCGGTCGTGCCGATGGCGTGTTCGGAAGACCCTTGCTCGCCGAGGCGTTCCTCTTCGAGGTGATAGGGGAAGATGACGTGGGCGTGATTGCTGACGACGAGGTTATGGGGGCCAACGTCGATGCCGGCGGCGCGCAGGCCGGCGACCTCGTCGAGGAACTTCGGCGGATAGACGACGACGCCATGCGCGATGACCGCCTGGACGTTGGGGTGCAACATACCGGTGGGCAGCAGGGAGAACTTGAACACCTTGTCGCCGACGACGACGGTGTGGCCGGCGTTGGAGCCGCCGTTGAAGCGAACGACAAGATCGTGCTGCTCGGTGAGCAGATCGACGATCTTGCCCTTGGCCTCGTCGCCCCACTGCAACCCGACGACGCTGGTGGAGGCCATGCGCGATGTTCCATTGCCGGCGGCTCTGACCGGATCAAGGCCATAAAAAACGCCCGCGATCCGCAAGGGATCGAGGGCCGTCCAGGTTCAAGCAAACAGCCTGTTTTCTAGGCGCGAGGCATCGGGCCGTCAAGGGGAAAGCCCGTCAGACGAAGGCGAGCCGACCAGCGTAAGCGGTCGGGTTGTTTGGCTGTCCCCGGCCGCTCACGCAGTCCAGCCCTCTCAGGACTACTTCGGTCTGGCAATCTCGACTCCCGATGCGATAATCAATCGTATCGACACCTCAGCGCGTGGAGGACGCCGGCCATGACAGCGCCTCACCAACTCTCCACTTTCCCTCCCAGGGAAGAGGGTGCCGGCGGTTCCGTTGCCGAAACGACCCCTTCCGCGTCCGGCCCCCTGCCCTCTCGCGCCGGGCGTTACGAGTTGATGGAGGAGCTTGGCCGCGGCGGGATGGGCGTCGTCTATCGCGCCGTCGATCCCGTCCTGCAACGCTCTCTCGCCCTGAAGATCATGCTGGCCTCTTCCGGCGATCCTGGCCCGCGACGGCGCTTCCTCGACGAAGCGCGCATCACCGGCCAGTTGGAGCATCCCGGCATACCGCCCGTCCATGAACTCGGCCGGCTCGACGATGGCCGGCCCTTCTTCGCCATGAAACTGATCGAGGGACGCACCCTCAGCGATCTGCTGACAGAACGACTGTCTCCCGCTCACGAGTTGCCGCGTTTCATCGCCATCTTCGGCCAACTGTGCCAGACGCTGGCCTTTGCCCACTCGCGCGGCGTCATCCATCGCGACCTGAAACCGTCGAACGTCATGGTCGGAGCCTTTGGCGAAGTGCAGGTCATGGATTGGGGACTCGCCAAACAAATGCGGAATGATGAATGCGGAATCATGAACGAAGACCAGGGTCCACCTCTTCCGTTCATCATTCATCATTCATCATTCATCATTCCGAGCAGACAAGAGACGGCAGTATCCTGGGTACGCCTTCATGGCACCCGAGCAGGCACGCGGCGAGATCGGCAACCTCGACGAGCGCGCCGACGTCTTTGGCCTGGGAGCGATCCTCTGCGTCATCCTC
>JBBRIK010001345.1:0-2028 GCA_038221045.1 Gemmatales bacterium | reverse complement strand
GTCTGGACGAGGTGAAGCACGTCGAGAAGGTTCCGGTCCTCGGCACGGGCAAGACGGATTACAAGCAGCTGCGCGCCATGATTCTCCAGGGTTAGCCGCGACGCGGAGTCTTCGGAGAGGATCGTGTGGCGCGTCGTCGCGTAATGGTTAGCCGCGACGCGGAGTCTTCGGAGCGGAGCGCGTGGCGCGATGATGCAGGACGCGCTCCGCTCCGAAGACTCCGCGTCGCGGCTAACCGAACCGTCAAAGGGAACTGGATATCTTGCACGTCTCTCTCATGATTACTTGCCTGGGCGACGCGATCTTCCCCGAAGTGGGAATGGCGACGGTACGCCTGCTGCAACGCCTGGGACACACGGTAGACTTCCCTCGTTCACAGACGTGCTGTGGCCAGCCGCACTACAATAGCGGCTATCACGAGGACGCTCGCGCCCTCGCGCGTCAGACGATCAATACCTTTGCCGATAGCCGGATCGTCGTCGCCCCTTCCGGCTCGTGTGTGGCGATGGTCAAGCTCGAATATCCCGAATTGTTTCACGACGATGCGGCCTGGCACGCTCGCGCCGTCGATCTGGCCGGAAGGACGCACGAACTGTCGGACTTCCTCGTCAATGTGCTGGGCGTCGAGGACGTTGGCGCTCGTTTTGACGGAAAGGTGACGTATCACATGGCCTGCCACTTGCGCGGGTTGAACCTGTTGGGCGAACCGGAGCGATTGTTGCGAAAAGTGCGCGGCCTGGAGCTAGTGCCGCTCGAACGCTTCGATGAGTGCTGCGGCTTCGGTGGCTCGTTCTCGGTAAGATATCCTGGGATCAGCGGCGCGATGGTTTGCGACAAAACGACCTTCATCGAAAAGAGCGGCGCGGATGCCGTCGTCGCCACCGACGCTGGCTGTCTGATGAACATCGCGGGCCGGCTGAGACGCCTCGGCAGTCGCGTTCGTCCTCTTCATCTGGCCCAGGTTCTGGCAGACACCTGACAGGGCGAGTCCTGGTCGCTTGCGGCGTAGCAGAGACGAAGACCGCTACGCCGCAAGCGGCAAGACAGGAACACAACCATGAATCCGCAACTCGAATACCTGAAATATCGCACCCGTCGCCAGTTCTTCAAGGACTGCGGCCTCGGTATCGGCTCCCTCGCTCTCGCCTCGATGCTCGACGGAAACGTCCTCGCCGAGACGCCGCGTGTGCCGGACGATCCGCTCGCTCCGAAGCAGGGCCACTTCCCGGCCAAGGCGAAACGCATCATCTATCTGCACATGGCCGGCGCTCCCTCGACGTTGGACATGTTCGATCACAAGCCGAAGCTCACACAACTCAACGGCCAACTCTGTCCCGACTCGTACATGCGCGGCCAGCAGTTCGCCTTCATCAAGGGCAAACCCCGCCTTCTCGGCTCGCCGCACACCTTCGCCAAATACGGCAAGTCCGGCCAGGTGATGTCGAACGTGCTGCCGAACCTCGCCACCGTCGCCGACGATATCTGCATCGTCCGCTCGATGTACACCGATCAGTTCAATCACGCTCCCGCTCAGTTGTTCGTCCATACCGGCTCGCCGCGTCTGGGCCGTCCCGGCATGGGCGCCTGGATGTCGTATGGCCTCGGAACCGAGAACCGCAACCTGCCGAGCTTTGTCGTCCTCGTCTCCGGCACGGCCGCGCCGGATGGCGGGGCCTCGCTCTGGGGTAGTGGCTTTCTCCCGACGATTCATCAAGGCGTGCAACTCCGCAGCCAGGGCGATCCCGTCTTGTTCCTGTCGAATCCCAAGGGGATGGATGCCGAGGGCCGGCGGCGTTCGCTCGACACTCTCGAAGCGCTCAATCGCCTTCAACTCGAAGCGGTCGGCGATCCCGAGATCCTGACCCGCGTCGCGCAGTACGAGATGGCTTATCGCATGCAGACGAGCGTGCCGGCCCTGATGGACATCGGCAAGGAGCCGGCCCATATTCACAAGCTCTACGGTACGGCCCCCGGTCAGAAATCGTTCGCCAACAACTGCCTGCTGGCGCGCCGCCTCGTCGAGCGCGG
>JBBRIK010001344.1:0-2035 GCA_038221045.1 Gemmatales bacterium | reverse complement strand
CCAAGAGACTGCCGATGTTCACCCTCAGCGCTTTCGCCGACGAAATCTCTCCCAATCCGCAAGAACAGGTCGAGTTGCTCGCCCGCTGCGGCATCCGGCACATCGAGCTGCGCTCTCTCCTCGGGACCAACGTCCTCGACCTCAGCGACTTGCAGGTGACGGAGTTCAAGTCCCTTCTCGACCGGCACGGTTTCCACCTCAGCGCCATCGGCTCGCCCATCGGCAAGACGAAGATCGACCAGCCCTTTGACGCCACCCTGGCGCGGCTGGAGCGGGCCATCAAACTGTGCAAGGTGTTCGAGACGCCCAATATCCGCATCTTCAGTTACTATCTGCCGGAAGGCGGGAACTGGACCGAGTGGCGCGGCGAGGTGCTGTCGCGCATGAAGGCCAAGACGGAACGGGCCGCTCAGGCAGGCGTTCGCCTTCTGCACGAGAACGAACACGCCATCTACGGCGACACTCCCGGCCGCGTCCGCGATATCATGCAGCATGTGGCCAGCCCTGCCCTGCGCGCGGTCTACGATCCCGCGAACTACGTCTTTGACGGCCACGATCCCTGGGAGGGTTGGCTCCAGACGCTCGACTACACGTCGCATTTCCACATCAAGGACTGGGTGGCCGGCGAGAAGCATGGACGCATGGCTGGCGAAGGCAGCGGCCAGATCGAGAAGGTGTTGTACGCCGCGGTTGAACGCGGTTACAGCGGCTTCGCCACCCTGGAGCCGCACCTGCTCGGCGGCGGACCGACCGGCGGCGTCACGGGACCGGAACTGTTTCCGAAAGCCATCGATGCGCTCAAGGGCATCCTCGATCGCGTCGGAGCGACCTATCGATGAGCGGCTGGAACACGGTCCATGTCCGCTTCAATGACGCCGTCACCGGCCAGACGATCCCCGTTCGCGCCGCCTTCCACGCCGACGGTCGCTTCCTCGCTCCGCTCGGGTGCATCACGGACTTTCCCATCCAGAGCGGCATCGACGTCGGGGGCCACGTCGAGATTGGACCCGATCGTTTCCATTACGTCGATGGCGCTTGCGAGATCCGCTTGCCGGCGGGCGAGATCACGGTCGACGTCAGTCATGGATTCGAGTATCAGCCGGTTCGCCATGTCGTTCAGCTTGCGGCGGGACAGATTTCCCTCCGGCTGAGCCTGGCCCGTTGGATCGATTTGCGGCCTCTTGGCTGGTATACCGGCGACACGCGGGTCCTTGACGTCAGCCCGCATTCGGCATTGCTCGAAGGGGCCTGCGAGGATGTCGCCGTCGTCAACCTGCTGGCGCGCGAACGACCGGGATCGGGGCTGCCACCGAGCAACTTGCCGGCCTTCAGCGGAGATAAGGTCGCTCTTCAGAGGAGCGGTCATCTGGTCGCGGTCAATTCCTTCAACGTCAATCCGCTGCTGGGCAGCCTCGCCCTGCTCCATTGTCATCGGCCCGTCTTTCCTCTGCGGTCGGGTGAGACGATGTTCGAGGACTGGACGCTTGCCGACTGGTGCGGTCAGTGCCATCGCCGGAAGACGGGCCTTGTCGTCTGGGCCGATCCACAGACCCTCACCGAACCTCCCAGCGCGGGAGGCCGGCTTCGCTCGGAAGCGCTGGCCGATGTGCTGCGAGGCAGCATTGACGCCTTTGAGGTGATCGGTTTCGATGCCGCGGAGCCGGCCGCTCTTGCCGACTGGTACAGCCTCCTCGACGCGGGAGTAAGGCTTCCGCTCGCCGGCGGCAGCGCCAAGGAGGACGGCGGGCGGGCCATCGGACGGGTCAGGACCTATGCCTGTCTCGGAGCGGGAGCCATCCTCGACTATGCGGACTGGATCGAGGCGGTTCGCGCCGGACGCACTTTCGTGACGAACGGGCCAATCGTCATGCTTGCGGTTGATGGGCAGGGACCGGGTGCGGTCCTGAAGGTGGAACCGGGGCAGCGTGTCGTGTTGCGCGGGGAAGCGCGAAGCGCGGTGTCGTTCGAGAAACTCGAACTGCTGGTCAATGGCTCGGTCGTACTCGCCAAGGAGGCGGCAGGCTCGCGGATGTCG
>JBBRIK010001343.1:0-2039 GCA_038221045.1 Gemmatales bacterium | reverse complement strand
GACGTCCTGAATGGCCAGTGCCTTGGCGTCCTTCTCGTCCTTGCTCTGATCTTTGGGAATGGCGGCATCAAATTCCTGATGGTTGCCGGTTCCCCTTGGCCCCTGGCCTCGTCCCTTTTCCGCGGGTGGCTTCTTCGGCTTGGGCGGCCCCTCCTCGTCGCAAAGGAACGACTCGAAATCGAACGAGTTCGCCTGTATCCAGGTCGTCAGCGCCTCGCGATCGTGATCGATGACGTAATCGACCCACTCCGTCAGGGGCCGAAACGCATCCTGCCCGATCGTTTCCGGCGTGAAATTGCCGACCTTGTCCTCGGGATAGAGCCAGGTCAGGACGTTGGGGTTCTCGGCCAACAACTTGCGGACAATGTCGCGGCGCAGGGGCGGATGCAGCCGCTGGCCCGACGGCAGGTACAGGTTCGGCAGCTTGAAGAAGTTGCGGAAGCCAATGGCGTCGAGGACCAGCACCGGCGGCGGCAACTTCGAGGGCCTGACTCGAAGCAGGATGGTCTTGCGGCCCTTGCTGTCGCCGACGGCGAAGGCGAGCCGGTTGAGCAACTGATCGTCGCTGTTCTGGACGAGATTGTTCAGTTCGGCGACGGGATCGTTGCGCAGCACCCACAATTCAGGAGGTTCGGCACCGCCGCCGCGCGCGAGGTGCAGCGTGACGGCGAGACGTTCCTTCAGTTCGCCGTCTTTGTAGCGCAGCGCGCTGCCGGGCAACTGGAACTCGATGACGTCGTAGACGTCGCGGAACGGCTGTTCGGGCAGATAGGTCCACATGCGCGGCGGACGCAGCAGCAACAACTGGTTTTCAGGCGGCTTGATGCGGTCGGCCAGGGGATGCGCGTAGCCGAGCTGCACCCAGACGCGACTCGCTCTTTCGACGTAGGCGCGCGGGGCGTTCGGCCCGACGCCGTCGAGCGCGCGCAGCAGCGAGTAGTAAGGGGGACCGACGACACGCAGCAAGGCGCGCGTGGAGCCACCGGTCTCTTCGAGCCAGCGATAGCCCTGACGGTCGTTGCCGAGCCGGAGTATCTCGGTGGCCATGCGGGTGAGTTGTTCGCCAGAGTGCAGGTCGAACAAAACAGGTGTCTGTTCCGGCAGTGTGACGCTCTCGCCTTCACGGACCAAGGGAAGCATTTCGAGCCAGCAGCTAATCTCGGCCGACAGTTCAGCTTCGCTCTTCTTGCCGATCTGGACGCCATATTTCTTGAGATCGTCCTGAGCCTTGCGCGCGGGCGTGACAGACGGTTCGAGCCAGAGCTGCCCCTGGTCGTCGAAGCCCGACATGGCCGGCGCAAGGCAGACGGACGGCGGCACGGCCCCATTGACGAGGACGAGTTTGAGGGTATCGAGATCGGGGAATCTGAGGATCATGGTGCGTCGCGCGGTGGTCGTTCGGTAGGTCCGGCGAGCCAAGCCGGACTTGTACTGCGATGCCGCTCTCTGTGCAGCGTTGTCGGTGAATCCGGCGCGCCACATCGCAGGAGAAATGCCGCTCGGCTCGCGGCACCTACCTCTCAGTCTCCCTGAGTCTGCGCACGTCGTTCAGGCGTCGGATCGTTTCTGACCGGCGGCGCGGCTTCCTTTTCGTCCTCTTCGCGCTCGACGATGATCTTGCCGAGTTCGCCGGCCTTGACGAGACCGCCCTCGATGATCTTATCGGCCAGGGCCTTGTGCTGTTGCTCGTGTTCGTGCGGCAGCGCGTCCTCGTCGGAGCGCAGCGAGATGATGATGTCTTTCTTCCCCGTCGCCGGATCGCAACGGAGGCGAATGGTCATTTCGGGCATGACAGGTTATTCCTTGCTTTTCCTGGCTTTTCTGGTTGTTCCGTCCTTCTTGTCCTCGCCGTTGTCTTTCCCCGCAGAGGAGTCTCCCTCGGCGGCGGCCGGCGCGGTCGAAGGGTTGCGCTTCTGGAAGCCGGCGATGATTTCCTGCACTCGCGCGGGTTCCAGCGTTTTCTTCTCGAGCAGTTCGTCGCGCAGGGAGATGAGGTCTTCCCTGTGCTGTGCCAGAATGGCCTTCGCCCGGGCCTGTGC
>JBBRIK010001342.1:0-2040 GCA_038221045.1 Gemmatales bacterium | reverse complement strand
GAGTTGCTTACTCCACGGAGGCGGATCTGGCAATCTGCTGCTTGCCGGAACAGTATCCACACACCAACCAAATCGCATTTTGGCCCGCCACGCGAATCGATCCCTCTGCAGATCCCCGTGCCACCGACTATCTGTTCGTGCATGGCTTTCCGGGAACCCGCAGTCATACTTCCGCTCTGCTTGGGGGAATTGTTTTGAAGTCGCTTCCCTATGGAGCCATGCAAGCTGATGACGAGGACATCCTTGCCTCTCTCGAGGATTTCCAATTTGCCCTGTACTTCGATCCGCGCGAGGTTTGGATGGACAATGGGGAGCGCGCCGATTCGCTGCCCGATCCCCACGGAATGAGCGGTTGCCCTGTCTGGCGGGTCGGCGCCAGCGGCCGGTTCGCGAAAGACTGGACCCCGGAGTTGTGTTCCTTGATCGGCATCGTCACTCAATGGCGAACGGATTCAGAAGTCCTGGTCGCGACCAGCGCCTCGAAAATACTCGATCTTGTCCAAAACGCCAACGTATAGGTTCCTGACGGAGTTCCCATGACTACCGCGACTGCTCATAAAGTCGGCAAAATTGTTCAGGTAATCGGCTCGACGTTTGACGCCGAGTTCGATGAGAACCATCTGCCCGAGATCTATAACGCGATCAAGATCGATACCGAGTACAAGGGCCGGCATCTCCACCTGACCGGCGAAGTGCAGCAGCACCTCGGCGGCAATCGCGTCCGCTGCGTCGCCCTCGGCTCGACCGATGGACTCGTCCGCGGCATGAACGTCACCGATACCGGCGGCCCCGTCAGCGTTCCGGTCGGCTTCGGCACCCTTGGCCGCGTCTTCAACCTGCTCGGCGACCCCATCGATGGCCGCGGTCCCATCAAGAGCCCTGATGGCTCCGCCATCGACAGGCGACCCATCCATCGTGAGCCGCCGGCGTTCGACGAACTGTCGCCAAAGACGGAGCTATTCGAGACGGGCATCAAGGTCATCGACCTGCTCATTCCCCTGGTCAACGGCGGCAAGGCCGGCTTGTTCGGCGGCGCTGGCCTCGGCAAGACGGTGATCCTCACCGAGTTGATCGCCCGCATCGCCAGCCAGCACGGCGGTTACTCCGTCTTCGCCGGAGTCGGCGAGCGCACGCGCGAGGGCAACGACCTCTGGCTCGAAATGCAGGAAATGCAGATCGGTTCCACGGGCAGGTTCGTCATCGAACAGACGGCCATGGTCTTCGGCCAGATGAACGAGCCTCCGGGTGCGCGACTTCGCGTCGCGCTGTCCGCGCTGACGATGGCCGAGTGGTTCCGCGACGAGACCGGCAAGCCGACCCTGCTGTTCGTCGATAACATCTTCCGCTTCTCGCAGGCCGGCTCCGAGGTGTCCGCTCTCCTCGGACGCATGCCCTCCGCCGTCGGTTATCAGCCAACGCTTGCCACCGAGATGGGCGAGTTGCAGGAGCGCATCACCAGCACGGCCAGCGGCGCCATCACCAGCGTGCAGGCCGTGTATGTCCCCGCTGACGATCCGACCGACCCCGCGCCGGCCAACGCCTTCCAGCACCTCGACGCCTTCATCTATCTCGAACGGCGCATCTCGGAGAAGGGCATCTATCCGGCCGTCGATCCGCTGGCGTCCTACTCGAACATTCTCGATCCGCAGTACGTCGGCGAGGAACACTACGCTGTTGCCCGCCGCGTCCAGCAGATCCTCCAGCGCTATCGCGAGCTTCAGGACATCATCGCCATTCTCGGCGTCGAGGAACTGAGCGAGGAGGACAAGAAGGTCGTCAACCGGGCGCGGCGCATCGAGAAGTTCCTGTCGCAGCCGTTCCTTGTGGCCGAGGCGTTCACGAATCGGCCTGGCAAGGTGACGCCGCTGGCCGAGACCATCCGCAGCTTCAAGGAAATATGCGATGGCAAGTGGGACCACCTGCCCGAGCAGGCGTTCATGTACGTCGGCACCATTGAGGAAGCCGAGGAACAGGCCAAGAAGCTGGCCGCGGAAGGGAAGTGAAGCGAAGATGTCCACCGCGACCATGACTCGAGAGTTG
>JBBRIK010001341.1:0-2041 GCA_038221045.1 Gemmatales bacterium | reverse complement strand
CGCGTCGCGGCTAACCTGGGTCTAACGGTTGCGTACTTCGCTCAGCGCTATCTCATAGTCTTCCGGCGTGTTCAGATTCCGAAGGGTCTGGAAAGTGGGATCCACGCTCCGCAATTCTTTCTCCCCCACGATTCGAGTCGGCACGCTCTCGAAGAGAAAGAACGGCCGCAACCGATCCTCATCCAGCAAGCGACTCACCGCGTCGAGAACGGCGAGGCGATAGATCGCGGCAAGGGGATGGTGATACTCACCGACGCGCGGCACGCAGATTTGATGTTCTCCCAGCAACTCGATGAGCCGATGCACGAAGGCGGGTTTCAGAAACGGCACGTCACAGGAGGAGAGATACGCGGCATCCGCCTTTCCCCGAAGCGATTCCAGGCCGGCTTTCAATCCCTGGAGCGGCCCGCGCCCTTTCTCTTCATCGCGGACAATGACGATCTCCGAGGAGAGTTGCGGCAAGTCCTGATCCGGAGCGGCGACGACGACAAGCGGCCGCACGGCCTCGCCGAGCAGACGTACCACGCGCGGCAACATGAGTTCGTCGCCGAAGGGCAGCCACGCTTTCGACCGGCCCATGCGCTTGCTCTGTCCGCCGCAGAGAATGATGCCGCCGACGATCATGAAGCCTCGTTCCACGAGTAACTTTCAAGTCAATCGCCTTGCGTGATGCTGAAATCGGATTGGTGGAGAGAGGGCCGAGACCTGGTTGATGAGCGACGCTTCCTCGGAGCGTCGCTCATCAAGCAGACGTTGCGGCTACTGCGCGGCCGGAAGAGGGGCGGGTGTCTGGGCGGCGGCTGGAGGAGGGGCGGGTGTCTCGGCGACAGGCTTCGGCGCGGGCTTTTCGGGCGGAGGAGGCGTTGGCACCCCCGCCAGCAGGATGTGCTGCACGCGCACCTTCGTGTGCCACTGCCGATGGCCCTTGGTACGGCGATAGTTCTTGCGCCGCCGATACTTCTGAAGATAAGTCTTGACCGAGGGGTGATCGATCACCTCGCCGACGACGCGAAGTCCTTCGAGCAGAGGCTGCCCGATCTGGATGTCGCCGCCGTTGGTGTAGATCAGGACGCGGCCAAACTCCAGGCGCGTGCCCATCTCGGCTTCACGATAATCGACGGTGACAACGTCGCCTTCGCTGACGCGATACTGCCGCGAGCCGTCCTCAAACACTGCGTACATCGCTCGTTCCCCAGGCATGGTCCTTGCGGAAAGCTATTACTCTATCAGGGGGCGCTGGCGCTGGCCAGTGTATCCGCGCCGCGACGGTGCTTGACAGTTCTTCCCGCGAATGTCACGATCCTTATACTGTTTGCTCCATCGCCTGAAGGAACACCGACCATGCTGCGAGGCGTCCTGGGTTGTCTCATCCTGAGCCTGTGTGGGCTGCTCCTGCCAGGGAACGATCCCGCGAAGGCGAAGGATCCGGGCCGCGACTGGGTCAAGCACCCGGCCCTCGTCGAGATCGACACGAACCATGACGTCTACGCTCTGGGCGACGTTCATGGCGACTACGAACGCCTGGTCTCGCTGCTGGTGGCGAACAAGATCATCGCCCGCGATCCGGGACGGCCCGAAAAGGCGCAGTGGAACGCGGGCAAGGCGATCCTGGTCTGCACCGGCGATCTGATCGACAAGGGAACTCACTCCGTGGAGGTCATCGCCTTCTTTCAAGCGCTCAAGAACAGTGCGAAGGAGGCCGGCGGCAAGGTCATCGTGACGATGGGCAATCATGAGGCGACCTTCCTGGCCCATCCAACGCACGAGAAGAAAGCGGCGGAGTTCGTCCAGGAGTTGAAGGCCCATCGCCTCTCGCCGGCCGATGTGGCAGACGGAAAAGACGCGGCCGGCATCGGTGATTTCCTGCGAAACATGCCGTTCGCCGTGCGCGTCAACGACTGGTTCTTCGCCCACGCCGGCAATACTCACGGGCGCACTCTGAAGAAGCTCCAGACCGACCTCCAGGCAGGAGTGGAGGCGCGCGGATTCAAGGCGGACGTCCTGCAGGATCCCGACTCGCTGCTGGAGGCGCGCATGCATC
>JBBRIK010001340.1:0-2043 GCA_038221045.1 Gemmatales bacterium | reverse complement strand
AGTCGATTACCTCATGTTGGAACTCAGAATCACTCTCCCACAACTGACAACTGGCAACTGGCAACTGGCAACTGGGCAACTCGGGGCGGCCTTCGCGGTCGAGAAGCCGGGACACATCGATGGAGTCAGCACGATCAGCGTTCAGTTCTACGACCAGGCCGGCAGCGCCGCCTTCAAGGTCTTCCTCACCTTCGGCGGCAGCGCGCCTGCACCGGAGAAGCTCACTCTGTTTCAGGCCTTTCGCGAGCGATTCCGCAAATGAAAGGGAGAGGAATCATGCGTCGAACCGCTCTTGTCGTCCTGCTCATTCTGAGTGGGACCGGATCGATCGGTTGCGGGCAGAAGGATAAGTCGGGCCTCTCCTCCGGTCCCGCCAAGCGCGATCCCGCGAAGGAAAAAGAGACGAACCAGACGCTGGCCCTGTTCTCACTCCGCAAACTCGGCGGCGAAGCGACCTTTGACGAGGCGAAGCCTGGGGCGTGGACTGTCGATATGCACGATTCAGGATTCCGTAACGGCCATGTCGATCTGCTCGACGAGTTCCAGCCGCTGCGGGTGCTGAACCTGAGCAACACCGGCATCGATGGCGACGTCCTTCACCGCATCGGCTCCTTCGAGAGCCTCGAACGTCTAAACCTCTTCTCGGACCAGATCGACGATGATTCGCTCGACTGGCTCAAGGGACTGAAACGCCTGCAAGCGCTCAACCTCAGTAAGACCAATGTCACCGACGACGGTCTAGCCTTCCTCGCTCCGCTGAAGGATCTGCGCGAACTGGGCCTGGACGATACGCGGATCTCGTCCCAAGGATTGCCGCATCTGAAGTCGCTTGCCAAACTGGAATCGCTGGCGCTGGGAAGCACCCGCATTGACGATGAGGGCATCGAGACCCTGGCCCTCATGAAGACGCTGCGCAACCTCGACCTCGACGGGACCAAGATTTCCGACAAGGGGTTGGAACTGTTGCCGGCACTGGAGAACCTCGAGTTGTTGAACTTCCGGAAGACCGCGATTTCGGATGCGGGACTGCCCCCGCTGGCCAAGCTAAAGCGGTTGCGGAACCTGAGCCTCGAAGGGACGGGCGTCAGCGACAAGGGAGTGGAGCATCTCCTGCGCTGCGAGCAACTGGAGCAGCTATCCCTGAACGGAACGGCGATTACCGATGCGGGATTGAAACGCCTGTTGGCCCTGAAGCATTTGAAGCGAATCGAAGTCCATGATACCGCCGTGACGGTCAAGGGCGTCGAGGAGTTCGCCAAGGTCAACAAGGACGTCAAGGTGAATCGTTGAGGCTGCCCGTTGACAGCCGGGCGAGGAAGAGAGAAGGATCGCTCAGGTCGGCGAAAAGCAAGTCGGGAGAATGCTCGGCCAACTCGTCGAGTGAGTGCCAGCCCGTCGCGACGGCGACAGCACCCGCCCCAATTGCCCGCGCACAGCGGATGTCCAGCGGCGTGTCGCCGACAACCCAGACTGCGTCCCGGCGTGCGCCGCCGTCATGCCGGCGAGTCACTTCATGCCAGGCGGCGCGGGCCACGTCGTCGCGGTCCTCGTGATCGTCTCCGTATGCGCCAAAATCGAAGTAGTGCCACAGACCGAAGTGTTCGAGTTTGATCCGCGCGCCGGCTTGCGTGTTACCGGTGAGCAGGCCAAGGGCGACGTCGTTGCGCTGCCGGAGTCGATCAAGCAGGGACAGGATGCCGGGGAGAATGCACCCGCATCCGAGCGCCAGGCTGGCGGGCAGATGATGCAAGTAGGCGTCGGTCAGCCGCCGGTTCGTCGCCGGAGACGCTTCGAGTGTATGGAAGCGGACAAGGTCCGCGAGGATGGCGCGATCGGTACGGCCGCTGAGTTTGAGTTGCTCGCTGATGGAGGGGACGCCGAACTCAGCGGCCAGGGCTGCTTCGAGAGCGGCCTTGCCCGCGCCGCCGCTGCTGATGAGCGTGCCGTCGATGTCGAAGAGGCAGACGTTCAACGGGCGTCTCCACAGGGTTCGCCCGGCGAGGCGCGGGGGAGAAGGACACCCGCGGGAGCGAGAAACGGCCA
>JBBRIK010001339.1:0-2045 GCA_038221045.1 Gemmatales bacterium | reverse complement strand
CAGACGCTCGAAGGGTTGTGGCAGGTCCTGCCGTTCGAGATCGGCGCATGACCGTTTGAGGCCCTCAATGTCTGAACCTTCGCTGACAGCGTTCCCGAAAACCGAGGCGGTCCTCCGCCAGCAATTCGGACGCGCGACGCTCGCCGTGGCCGCCCTGCAGCGGCCCCTGGCGTCCTGCGACCTGCGCGTCTGCAAGGGGATGTGCTGTCACGATGGCGTCTACCTTGAAGACGACGAGGCATCGGTGATCGCAGAGTTGGCCGTGCGCGAGGCCGAGTTCTTCCGCGACCTGGGACTGATCCTTCCCGAGCCGGCCGTCGTGCATGGATCGTTCAAGGGGCTGATGTCCGGCCCGAAGACGGCGACGGTGCCGCACGCCTGGCGCGGCCGGGTCGAGGGCTATCCGGCTCACTTCGAGGACACGGCCTGCTGCTTCCTGGTGGACGACGGCCGTTGCGGGTTGCAGGTGCTGTCGATGGCGCGAGGCCGGCATCGCTGGTACTACAAGCCGACCGGCTGCTGGCTGCATCCGCTGACGACGGACTACACGCCCGACCCGACGATCAGTCTGCACGATGAGCAGAGCGACCCGTATCGTCTGCCAGGCTATCCCGGCTTCGTGACGCGGACGTTCTGCGGTCAATGCAGCGCGCATGGCCCTCCCGCCTTCGAGACGCTGCGTGAGGAACTGACCTTCCTTGGGGCCATCCTCGAGCGCGATCTCGTCAGCGAGGTCGTCGCGGATCGTGGGATCGGCTGCGATCATCGAATCGGCCTCTAACAACTCGGCATGTCCAGAATACGGTTCTTCAGTCTACTCGCTCTCCCGTCGCCGCCTTACTCGATGATGAACGGGCGGCTTACTTCGAGAGTCCCCCCAGTTACCGCTTCCTGGAACTCACCCGCCTGGACCGCGTCGTCGCCTCCTCCTTCGACAGCCAACAAGCCCTCGCCGTCCGCCTGCAAGCGGAACTGGCTGCTTACGCCGACGAGGAGAAGCAACGCCTGGGCGCTGCCTGGCCGCCCAAGATGATCGCCGTTTGTCCGGATGAAAACTTCCACGGCCAGCAGGCCTGCGCGCGACGCTGTCAGGTGCCGTTGGTGGCGAGCAGGGCCTGGTTCTGGGAAAGGGTAAGTGAGTTGGTGTCGGGCCTGGATCTGACGGCCGCCGCACGGCATGCGTTTCGGGAACAGTTGCTGCCGGGGCTATACAGGGAGCGGGAGGCGTCACGCGGCGGGGAGGCGGAGCAAAAGCAGCGTGCCTTGTCGGAGCGACTGCTGGAGGCCGCGTGGTCGCCGACGGGGGGTGCTGGATCGGGTGCCGGAGGCCCAGCGTGCGGAGATAACGCGTGCGGCCTCGGAGGCAGTGGCCTTGTTTGTGCGATTCAGTTCGTGCGTGGAGGGCCGTAACGGCAGGTTGTCCCTGTATCATCATGGACAGGGGCCGTTGAGCGACGTTCGTCTCCGCGCTCTGACGGCGGTGCATAACTATGTGGTGGAGCGCGCAGATGGAACGACGGCGGCGGAGCGGTTTTTCGGGGCGAAGCCGCGTCCGGTTTTCGAGTGCTTGTTGGAGCGGATGCCAGAACTGCCGCGACCGGCGCGAAAGCGTCCCGCGGTCCCGGAAGCGGAGACTCCAGGGGCAGAAGGGTGGCCGAAACGATGATCGCAGACCATGATGCGAACGAGGTGGGCCATGCCAAACGGGCCGCCGCCCACGTCGGCAATCTCGCCGGCGATCTCAGCCCCGAGCAGTTTTGCGAACTCCCGCGGATCGAGGACCCCTCATCTGCCAGATGCCATAAGTAGCGTGGTGGCATTATCTTAAAACAACGGGGTTTGACCCGAATGGCACTGTCGTACGGGCTGGAATCGACGTAAGTCCTTATTTTTCGTTAGGCAGATGTAAACAATCGGTGAACCCTTCGCCGGCGCGCACGGGTCTCTCCGAGTCGCAGCATCCGGTCTGGCTCTCTTTTCGTTCTCAGCCTCCTTCCACGGGGACGACCCCTACGAGGTGTTGCTCGGACACTTCTCCCCGACTC
>JBBRIK010001338.1:0-2047 GCA_038221045.1 Gemmatales bacterium | reverse complement strand
GCAAGTCTGGCACAAGGGCGACTCCGTCACCGTCAGCTTCGAGTTGAAGGGACCGGGCGCGGTCACCATCAAGCCGCTGCCGATCTTCTTCACGACCGACTTCCGTGTGTCGGAGGCGGTGAAGCTGGAGCCAGGCAAGACGCATACGATCGCCCTGCGCGGTCTGAAAGGTGGCTTCCGCGGCGCGTCGGAGTTCACCTACTGGACCGAGCCGGGCGAGTACACGCTGACGGCGAAGCTGAAAACCGGCGTCTCTCCCGCGCCCGAGGGTGTGAAGGCGCAGGACGATGGGTTCGCCATCGTCACCGTGGCCAGCGATGCGGTGAAGATCAAGGTCGAAGGGAAGTGACACGACCTGCCGCTTGCGGCTTTGCAAACATTGCAAAGCCGCAAGCGGCAGGACAACTCATTTCAGCAAGCTGCGTTCGAGCACTTCCTTGGCGCGATCGAACTCGGGCTGCCAGGTCACTTCGGGAGCGCCGTTGGCCAGGCAGTCACGCAGTTTTTCAAGGGTGTTGCGGCCCATGTGCGGACATTTGTTGCAGGCACAGGTGATGCCTGGCACCGGATGATAGCGATGGCGCGGAACCTTGTTCTCAAGCTGCCAGAGCATGTTCGCCTCGGTCGCCACGAGGAAGTCCGCCGGCTCGGCCACGCCATCGACGTACTTCACCATCGCCTCGGTGCCGCCGACGAACTCCGAGTGCTCGCGGATGTTGGCCGGGCATTCGGGATGAGCGATCGTGATCGCGTTCGGCAACTTCTTCTTCAGCGCCAGCAGATCGCCGACGCTGAAAATCTCATGCACCATGCACGAGCCGTTCCACAGGATCATCTTGCGTCCCGTCACCTCGCTGATGTACTGGCCGAGGTGGCGATCTGGGACGAAGAGGATCTCGAAGTCCTCGGGGATACGGCGGACGATCTCCTGGGCGTTGCCGGAGGTGACGACCCAGTCGGACAGGGCCTTCACGGCGGCGGTCGAGTTGATGTAGGTGACGGTCTGGAAGCGACGGCCATTGATCCGCAGCATTTCCTGATAGCGCGACAGCTTGTCGGCCGGGCAGGAGTCCGCGAGGGAGCAGCCGGCCAGGAGGTCGGGCATGAGGACCCGGCTCTGGGGATTGAGGATCTTCGCGGTCTCGGCCATGAAGTGAACGCCACAGAAGACGATGGTGGAGGTCTTCACCTTCGTGGCGATCCGCGCGAGATTGAGGCTGTCGCCGGTGTAGTCGGCCAGCTCCTGAATTTCGCCGTCCTGGTAGTAGTGGGCCAGGATGGTGGCGTTTTCGCGTTGTTTGAGCGCCTTGATTTCGGCGACGATGTCAGTCAATACAGCGGTCATGAGAGGATGCTCCTTGTTTTTTCTGTGGCGGAGGGCAACCCACATCCAGCGATTTTCAGACGGCCTTACGTCTTTAACTGCATTATACCCCTCGAAGCAAGGAAAAAGCGGAGAGAACTTCTTGCCGCTTGCGGCGTAGCGCTCTTCGACAGCGCTACGCCGCAAGCGGCAGAACGTCAGCGCTGGTCGAGTTGCCAGCGTGCCTGCGCGGCCAGCGCCTGGAAGCGCGGCTGCCACTTGCCCTCGGCCAGTTGACGCAGCAACTTCTTCGACTCGACCGCGTTGCCGCCCTGACGCAGGTTCTCCGCGCGATCCCACAGGATCTGGGCGTTCGTCGGCTCGGCGGCGAAGCCGGACGCGAACGCCTGATCGGCCGTCTTCAGATCGCCCTGGTTCCTCAGCCCCTGAGCCAGACTCAGCCACGGAGCGGACTCGCCCGGCCTCTGTCCCACCGGCGTCGTCAGATAGTCCCAGGCCAGTTCCTGCTCGCCCAGTTGCCGCAGCAGCCGAGCGGCAGTCTCGCAAGCGCCGTTGCCGTTCTTCGACAGGCTGCGCCAGCGATCTGCCGTCCGCACCACTCGCCCCAGGAAGTCCGCCGGCGGCTTGACCTTGAGCGTGACCATCGCCTCGCCCAGGTTTTGCAGGTGAGTAAGGACCGTGCGATACTCCTCGTCGATCGTATCCTGACGCATGATCTCCGGA
>JBBRIK010001337.1:0-2052 GCA_038221045.1 Gemmatales bacterium | reverse complement strand
ACCACCCGGCTCACGCCGGCCGTTCGCCCGTAACTCTGGAAGGCATTTCCGGATGTCGTTTAATGATGAGGGGACGATTCCTGACTGTGATTCGTCATTGGACATTGGACATTACTCATTCATTCGTCATTCGTCCTTATTAATTAGACATTCTCAAGGATGCTGCTCATGAGCCAGGCCGCCTTTCGACTGGACGTCCTCGACGGCTCGATCGCGCAACTCACTTTCGACCTGCCCAACAGCAAGGCCAACACCCTCGGCCAGGCCGTTCTCGCCGAACTGGCGGGCGTCGTTGCCGATCTCGCCAAACGCTCCGAGTTGCAGGGGCTGCTGTTCCGGAGCGGCAAGCCCGGCATGTTCGTCGCCGGGGCCGATCTGAAGGAACTCGGCGGCGCGAAGCCTGAACCCGAGCAGATGCGGCAGCTCGTCCGCAATGGCCTCGGCATCCTCACTGCCATTGAAGCGCTGCCCTTTCCGACGGTCGCTGCCATTGATGGCTCGTGCATGGGCGGCGGACTCGAACTCGCCATGGCCTTCGACTTCCGCATCGCCTCCAACAGCCCGAAGACGGAACTCGGCCTGCCGGAGACCGGCATCGGCATCATTCCCGGTTGGGGAGGGACGCAGCGGTTGCCGCGACTCGTCGGCCCCTCGCTCGCCGCCGAGATGATCTGTGGGGCCGAACGCATCAAGGGCGATCGCGCCCGCCAGATTGGCCTGGTCTTCGATGCCGTCCCTGCCGAGCGTCTCATCGAAGAAGCGCTGCGGCTGCTGCAATGGGCGAAGGAAAGCGGTGCGTGGCGCGACGCGCGCAAGAAGAAGCAGCAACCCGTCGGGCTGAGCGAGGAGCAGCATGGTTTCACCTTCGCCGTCGCCCGCGCCCAGGTGATGATGAAGACCGGGCCGCACTATCCCGCGCCCCTGGCTGCCCTCACGGCCATCGAGAAGGGCTGCAACCTGCCGCTCGAGGAGGGACTCAAGGCCGAGACCGATGCCTTCGTGCCGCTCGTCGGCAGTCCCGTCTCGCGCAACCTCATCAACCTGTTCTTCCTCTCCGGGAAACTCAGCAAGGATACCGGCGTCAGCGATGCCTCTGTCAAGCCGCGCGAGATCCGCCAGGTCGGGGTCGTCGGCGCGGGCCTCATGGGAGCGGGCATCGCCGGGGCGCACATCCGCCGCGGCGTTCCTGTCGTCATGATGGACAGCAATCCCACCGCCCTCGAAAAGGGCGTGACGGCGAACGTCAAGGTGATGAAGGACCGCATCGGCATTGGCCGGATGACGCCCGACGAACTGGCCGGCGCGCTCGGCCGGCTCAGCACGACGATGACGCCGACGGCGTTCGCCGACCGTGACGTCGTCATCGAAGCCGTCGTCGAGAATGAAGCCGTCAAGATCGAGGTGCTGAAGAAGCTGGAAGAGGTTGTCACGCCGGGCGCGATCGTAGCGTCGAACACCTCGACGATCTCCATCACGCGCATGGCCCAGTCGTTGAAGCGGCCGGAGTCGTTCGCAGGGATGCATTTCTTTAACCCGGTCGATCGCATGCAGTTGGTCGAGGTCATTCGCGGCGACAAGACCAGCGATCAGACCGTGGCAACCCTGGTGGCCCTGGCGCGGAGGATCGGCAAGACGCCCATCGCCGTGCGCGACTGTCCAGGCTTTCTCGTCAATCGCATTCTGTTCCCGTACCTGAATGAAGCCCTGCTGATGCTCGAAGAAGGCGCTGGCCCGCGCGATCTCGACAAGGCGGCGACCGCCTTCGGCATGCCGATGGGGCCGGTCCTGCTACAGGATGTCGTCGGCCTCGACACGTCACTTTATGCCGGCGACGTGATCGGCAAGGCATTCGCCGACCGGGCGGTGAAGATTCGCATCGTCGGCGAACTCGTCAAGGCGGGCCGGCTCGGCCAGAAGAGCGGGGCAGGCTTCTACAGTTATGCGAAGAACCCGAAGGGGAGCGACGATCCAGCCCTGGCCGAGTTCCTGGCCAAGTGCCGGACGCAGCCGCGATCGCTGAGCGCGGAGGAGATAACGGATCGTCTGTTTCTG
>JBBRIK010001336.1:0-2053 GCA_038221045.1 Gemmatales bacterium | reverse complement strand
GCCTGCGATCGACTTAAAACGGGCGGCGCGCGCGGCACCTTCGAGCACCAGTGTCTTGAGTTCGGGAGTAAACTTCCGCGCTTCATTCTCCCAGTTTGTCACCAGCGATGTCGGGCAGACGACGAGGGCGGGGCCATCGCCCTGGTGGGCGCGGAGAAACGCGAGCGTCTGCACCGTTTTACCAAGACCCATCTCATCGGCCAGGATGCCGCCCAGATTGTTCGCCGCGAGGCGCGTGAGCCATTCAAACCCAGCGAGTTGATACTCGCGCAATGTCTCCGCGAGCGGGCCGAGTTTTGTCTTCGCATCCGGAGACGCGTCGGCGCCGGTGATGAACTTCTTCAGTGCTTCGCGACGGTCGGCGATGGCGGAGCCAAGCTCGCGCGCGGTCTCTTCGACATACGCGGCGTGGGCGCGATTGATTCGGTAAAGCCCGGGCTGGGTCTGCGCTGGGTCGCAGTCGTGGATGACCTGTTCGAAATCCTCCAGGCCCGCAGTGTCGATCACAGCGAGGTGGCCATTCTTTAATCGCGTCTGTGACTGGCCGGAGCGAAGCAGCCGCTGGATGTCGGCGTTCGAAAACACCTCTCCGCCGGGCGTGGTGAGCGAGTAACGCACCTCGAACCAATCCTGACCCGAGCCGACAATCTCGAGCTTCGGCGTGACCCGCTCGATCTGGTCGGTCCACTTTTCGACCTGCGCGGTGAGGCTGACCTTCCAGTCGCGATGCAGGCTCGGATAATCGGTCGCGAAGAACCGGATCACATTAGGCTGGCCATGCAGCACGAAGCCTCCGGCGTCCATTCGGGCGAAGCCAATCTGCTCGAGCCGCGCGACAGCCGCGTTCTCTGCGTCGAGATTCCGCATCAGCACTCGATCGGCATTTTGTGGATCGCGAAAAACGAACTGATCCTGTGCGTTGGCCAATGCTTTGATCGGCCCGCGATCGCCGTAGCTACACATCAGCTCACCGGTGACGCTGTTGAGCGTGCCGGCCAGCCGCAGCTCAAAGGCTGGCAGCGCAATTGCGATTTCCGGAAGGCGAACGCCTTCGCCGGCGCGCACGTCGAATGCATCGCGCAGCCGAGGCAGATCGAACGCGAGGAAGTGCAACGCGCGCGCGCCATCGAGCAGCAAAGGCCGCTCGAGCAGGTGCGTCGAGCCGGCCGGCAACGCTTCCCCGCAGCGAACGAACTCGTTGTTCTGCAGCAGCCACGCGTCGGTCGCGTTCCAGAGGAGCAGTGCCTTCTCCTCCTGGTCGTGTCCGCCGTAGGACGGACTCGCCGTGGCGAGATCGATCTTCCTGCTGCGGTTCGGCGCAAAGTTCGCTTTCACCGAGATCCCGTCGAGGCGCGACTCGACCAGAAGCTCGGGACGCAGCGCGACCGACGAAATCGTCGCCCGGGTCGCTTTGCCAAATGTGACGCGTGGATGATTCTGCAACGCGGGAAGCAGCCGCAGAAATCCGTCGCGTGACAAGGTCGCCATGCCGCTCTCGAAGATCGCGGAGACCGCGCTTAATCCTTCGATCAGCACGAGATCGCCGTCGTCCGCTGCAAACGTGGTGTTCTTCGAGAGTGCGGAGAGGAGCGTGCGGTTTCGAGAAGCTTCGGCTTCAACGACGATCATGATCTGCCCGCGCTGCCATGCGCCTGTGAAGTTGGGCGGCAGGATCACGTGCAGGGTCGTGGGGGTTGCGTCAGCCGTCTCGCCGGCGACGAACCGCGGACCTGCCGGAGCTTCGGGAATCGCCGGCTCGACTGGCGCCGCCGCGGCCGCAGGCGGCGGATTCAGATAGCCCAAGCCCACCGCGACCGAGTGCGCACAGATCTTCCACGCCGAGCGAGACTCCCAACAGCTGCACAGATTCTCGACGTCGAGCGCGCTTTTAATTCGCAACCCGGAGCGATAATTCTTCGCGCCTTCGCGCACGTAGCCGCTGAGCAACGGCGGCTCGTATTTAGCCTCGGAGACGCGGCCGCCCTTGAGCAGCTCGCGCGCAGGCTTCATCGCCTGCCATCCCCCTGCATTGAGGAGGAGCTTCTCGGTAATC
>JBBRIK010001335.1:0-2055 GCA_038221045.1 Gemmatales bacterium | reverse complement strand
CTGGTCGGCCTCGGGGTGGCCCTGTGGAGCGTCGCCAGCGGCAGCTCCGGGCTGGCCACCGGCTACGTGCTGCTCCTGCTCACCCGCGCGTGCGTCGGGGTCGGCGAGGCCGCGTACGGCCCGGTCGCACCGACGGTCATTTCCGACCTGTATCCGGTGCATCGGCGTGGCAGTGTGCTGGCGTGGTTTTACGTCGCGATTCCTGTTGGGAGCGCTCTCGGTTACGTCCTGGGGGCCTCGGTGAAGTCGAGCCTTGGCTGGGAGTGGGCGTTCTATCTTGTCGTGCCGCCCGGCTTGCTGCTCGCCGTGCTCTGTCTGCGGATGCCCGAGCCGCCGCGCGGCCTTGCCGACGCGGCCACACCTGGGCGAAAGTTCACGTTGAAGGATTATCTCATCCTGCTGCACACGCCTTCGTACGTCTTTTGCACCCTCGGGATGGCCGCGATGACCTTCGCCCTGGGAGGCATCGCCTGGTGGATGCCGGCGTACCTCGAGGAGTATCGGAAGGAAACTGCTCCCGAAAATGCGGTGACGATTTTCGGTGGGATCATCGTGGTCACAGGTCTGGGAGCGACTCTCCTGGGAGGCATTCTTGGAGACAGGCTGAAGGCTCGCTTCAGCGGTTCCTACTTCCTTGTGTCAGGGTTGGCAATGCTGGTCGCTTTTCCCTTCTTCCTGCTCTTCCTGTACACGCGGTCGTTTCCTCTGGCCTGGGTGCCCCTGACGGTGGCGGTCTTTTGCCTGTTCATCAACACCGGACCGACGAACACCATCCTGGCCAACGTGACGCATCCGGGCATGAGGGCCTCCGCGTTCGCCTTCAACATCTTCTTCATCCATCTGTTCGGCGATGTTATCTCGCCGCCAATTCTCGGTCTGCTGATTGGGCCGGAGAATCACTATGAACTGGGCTTCATGGTGGTGTCAGTGGCTGTGCTGGTTAGCGGGTTGTTCTGGCTGCTCGGGACGCGATACCTCGCGGCGGACACGGCGAAAGCGCCCCTTCGCCTCGTCTAAGATCCGCTAAGCCGCAAGCGGCAAGAAGGGTCACTTCGACCGCGCCAGACGATGCGACAGATAGCCCGACAGCGCCACGTCGAGCGATTGATCCGTCGTCAGGCGCAGGTAATCGATGTTCATGTTACGGCAGCCGGTCTGCATGTCGTGCAGGAACGCGTCCATCTCGACGAGGTAGGCATCGCGCAGCGAACGCGGATCGGTCAGCAGGTCCGGATACTGCTCCAGGCCGCGAAACAGCGTCGATTCGCGGAAGGGGAACTCCAGTTCGGCCCGGTCGAGGACGTGCATCACAATCACTTCGTGTTTCTTGTGCCGCAGGTGCTTGAGGCCGGCGATGATGTCGGCCTTCTCCTCGAACAGATCGCTCAGCACGACGATGATGGAGCGCCGCGTGAGCCTTTCCGCGAGATCGTGGAAGATCGGTCCGAGGCGGGTCTTCTCTCTGCCTCCGGCGGCACGATTGAGGATCTGCACCATCTGTTTGAGATGCGACGGCTGGCTGGCGGGGCGCAGGAAATCGCGGACCTGGTTGTCGAACGTGGCCAGTCCGGCGGAGTCCTGCTGCTGGAGGGTGAGATAGGCCATGGCGCAGGCCGCCATCGACGCGTAATCGCACTTGCGGATCAGGGGCTGGCCGTTGTCGTCCGTGGCTCCCGAGCCGTAGTTCATTGACTCGCTGACGTCAACCATGAGCCAGAGAATGAGGTTGGTCTCTTCCTCGTACTGCTTCAGATAGAAGCGTCCGGTGCGTCCGTAGACCTTCCAATCGACGTGTTTGATGTCGTCGCCGGGGACGTACTCACGATGCTGGGCGAACTCGACGGAGAAGCCGTGATAGGGGCTTTTGTGCATGCCCGACAGATAGCCCTCGACGATGAGTCGGGCCTGCAGTTCGAGGCCGCGCACTTTCGCGAGGGCCAGCGGATCGAGATAGCGTTGCGGATCGTCCATGGCAATCCTCGAATCTCAAGGTCGTCTCTCTCAGTTATACTTGACGCAACTTCGTTTGACACGATGGTTAGCCGCGACGCGGAG
>JBBRIK010001334.1:0-2061 GCA_038221045.1 Gemmatales bacterium | reverse complement strand
GGTTTCCCCCGCCTCAGCGGCTCGGCGGGAGCCTCGCCCTCCCGCTATCGCAACTGGTACTCAGTGATTGAACCGGAATTCGGCGCTGTTGAGCAGCGCCCAGAAGATGTCGGCCAGGGCCTTCTTCGGGCTGCCCGTCGGCCCTCCCTTTTCGACGTAAGGCACCAGACGCTTCAACTCTGCCTCGGTCGGCTTACGCGACAGGGCCACCAGGAAGAGTGTCTCCAGTCGTCTTGGCGTGCTGATCTTCACCGCATCGGCGATCGTACCGAGAGTCCGGTTGTGCTCCGGGCTCGACGCCCGCGCCATGAACGGACCATTCATCAGGTGCAACGCTTGCAAAATCGTCGTCGGAGTCTCGGTCGAGCGTTCCTGGGCGCTGCCACTGAAGCGCGGCATGAAGTCCTCACGCGGCATCAGGCGGCGCGACGGGTCCGCATAGGGATTCGGCGTCGCGCGATCAGCGCGATACTCCGTCGCCTCGGCCAGGCTGTCGAACATCTGTCCGGCGGTCAGGCCGCGAACCGACATCTTCGCGAAGAGCCGGGCGTCGTTCTGCGAGGGATGCGTCGTCTGACTGCCGCGCTGATACGTCTCCGTCAGGACCAGGGTTCGCAGCAGATACTTCAGATCGAAGTGATGGAGAGCGAACTGGCTCGCGAGTTCGTCGAGCAGTTCGGGGTGGCTCGGCGGATTCTGATCGCCGCGCTCGTCGAACGGATCAATCAGCCCGATGCCGAAGAGATAGGCCCAGACGCGATTGACGGCGGCGCGCGCGAAGTAGGGATTGTCGGCCTTCGTCACCCACTCCGCCAGCGTCAGCCGTGGATTGTTCTGCTTCTTCCAGTCGGGCTTGCCTCCGTCAAGAAACCGCGCATCGACGGTCAGCTTCGTCCCTGGAATGGCGAGTTTGCGCTCGGCGGTGAAGAACGCCGCCATCTCCCAGAACTGCTCGCGCGACCAGCTGCCGCCGGAACGGTCGTCATGGCACTGGGCGCACTCCAGTTTGATGCCGAGAAAGAGCCGGGCTGTCGCCCCCGCGAGGTTCTCCGGTTTGTTCTCGTTCACCTCGTTGAACGAATTCACCGCTTGACCCCGGTTCGGATCGGCCAGGATGATGCGATTCACCAGTTCGTTGTAGGGGACGTTCTCGCGCAGTTGCAGCCGCAGCCAGGTCTGAAAGTTCTGCGAGGCATAGGGACCACGCTCCTCGCCGCCGGGCGGCACGATCCACTCGCCCCAGATCGAGGCGAAGTGGTCGGAATAACTATCCGCGCCGGTTTCCTTGCGCAGGCCCTTGAGCAGTTCATCGATCCAGAGCCGGCGCTTGTCGGGCCGATCGTCGTCGAGGAAGTCGCGAACTTCGAGGATGCTCGGGATTCGCCCGGCGAGGTCGAGATAAACACGTCGAATGAAGGGAGCGTCCTCGGTCAGCGGCGCGGGAACGGCCTTGATCGTCTTCCACTTCGCGGCCACCAACGCATCGACCGTCCTGGCGAGTTCGGCCTCGGTCTTCGCGGGCGGAGCGGCGCTGGCGGTCGCAGTCAGAAGAACGACAACGAACAGCGTCCGCGACAGGTTGGACATGATCGGGTTCCCGGAAAGGCAATCGGCCGATGCAAAAAGGTCTTCCCCATTGTAGACGATCCGAGAGAGGCTTGCTGACTTCGCCTCTTTCTTGCCGCTTGCGGCGTAGCGCTCCTCTAATAGACTCTCAGACGAGCTTCAGCAGTGAGAGTTCCACCTGGGCCTGCGTCCTGCGTTGTCTCAGCCAGTCGGCGAAGATGCGCTCGCGAATGGTCTCGGTTGTGCGCGCGTCCAGTTGGGCCGAGAGGATCTCCTCGACCTTGATGAGGTGATAGCCCTTGGCCGTCTGGAAGGGGCCGACGACGGTGCCCGCCCTTGCTCCGAAGACCGCCGCCTCGATGGCGGGACTCAAACTCTTTCGCGCCGCGACGCCGAGGAACCCACCCGCCTGACGTGTTTGGGCGTCCAGCGAATGCTTCCTCGCCAGGGCGGCGAAGTCGGCCCCATCCTCCACGATCTGCGAGAGTAACTCCG
>JBBRIK010001333.1:0-2063 GCA_038221045.1 Gemmatales bacterium | reverse complement strand
GATCGAGTTTCCCTGAGAGGATGTTCTTGATGAACGATCAATGGCGATCCCGAATCACCATCGAGCCGGGCAAGCGCAGCGGCCAGCCGTGCATCCGTGGCATGCGGATCACCGTGCAGGATGTGCTGGAGTACCTCGCGGGCGGCATGAGTACTGAGGAGGTCGTGGCCGACTTTCCCGAACTGACTCCTGAGGACGTTGGAGCGTGCCTGGCATTCGCGGCCGACCGCGAGCGGCAATTGCGGGTATAAGGCTTCGATCGGTTGAGAGCCGCCAGTGGCAGATCACGTCGAAACACGTCCAACCGAGTGACCCGTTGCAATCTCCCCTCTCTCCTCCGATAATACTAACTATCGCCCTCCTGCCTCGCGCCGCCCAGCACTCGCCACCTCGCTTTCGGCCGCTGCCTCCGTTGAGGGTCTCTTCATGAACTTTTCGCGATCCGTCGCCGCTCTGTTGGCCTGCCTCGCTGCCTCTCTCGCTGGCGCGGCTGAGCCGGTCGTCAAGGTCAGCTATGCACGCGACGTTCTGCCGTTGTTCCAGCAGCACTGTCTCGGCTGCCATCAGCCCGCGAAAGCCCAGGGCGGCTACGTCATGACCAGCCGCGACGCCCTCCTCAAGCGCGGCGACACCGACCTGCCCGGCGTCGTTCCCGGAAGTCCCCCCGAAAGCAATCTCCTCTCGCAAATCCGCCCCATGAAGGACGGCAAGGACCCCGCGATGCCCAAGGGCATGCCCGCCCTGCCCACGAAGGACGTCAACCTCATGGCCCGTTGGATCGCCGAGGGCGCCAACGACGACTCTCCCGCCAGCGTTCGCACTGTCATCGATGACGCCCATCCGCCGGTCTATCAACTGCCGCCTGTCGTCAGTTCGATTGACTATTCGCCCGACGGCACCCTGCTCGCCGTCAGCGGCTATCACGAGGCGCTGCTCTACAAGAGCGATGGCTCCGCGATCGTTGCCCGCCTGATCGGCCTCGCCGAGAGGATTCAGTCGCTGAAGTTCTCGCCGGACGGCAAGTCGCTCGCGGTGTGCGGCGGCTCGCCGGGACGCTTCGGCGAAGTGCAAATCTGGGACGTTGCCAAGCACCAGTTGAAGCTGTCGAAGATGATGACCTACGACACCCTTTACGGCATCTCGTGGTCGCCCGACGGCAAACTGATCGGTGCCGGCTGCGCGGACAACACCCTCCGCGCCCTCGAAGCAGCGACCGGCAAGCAGGTCCTCTTCCAGGGCGCTCACAACGACTGGGTGCTCGACACGGTCTTCTCGCGCGACGGCGATTATCTCGCCTCCGTCAGCCGGGACATGACGATCAAGCTGACCGAAGTCGCGACGCAGCGCTTCATCGACAACATCAGCAGCATCACGCCCGGCGCGCTCAAGGGCGGTCTGCAAGCCGTGGCCCGCCGCCCCTTCAAGGAGCGCACGCTGGTCAAGACGACGAGCGTCGAGATTGGCGACGTGACCCGCGAGAAGGCGTACGACGAGCTGCTGCTCGGCGGCCATGACGGCGTGCCGCGTCTGTATCGGATGCACCGCACCTCGAAGCGCGTCATCGGCGACGACGCCAACAAGGTGCGCGATTTCGAGGGTTTGCCGGGCCGGCTCTTCGCCCTTGCCTTCAGCCCGGACGCCAATCGCTTCGCGGCCGGCTCCAGCAACGACGGCAAGGGCGAGGCCCGCGTCTATTCCGTCAACGACGGCAAACGCATTGCCACGCTGGAGGGACAGAAGGGAGCGGTTTACACGATCGCCTTCAGTCCTGACGGCAAGACGGTCGCCTCGGCGGGCTAAGACGGCGCGGACCGCCTCAACGACGCGACGACCGGCAAACTGATCTAGGATTTCGTCAGCGTTCCCCTGAAGAAGTGACAACCCGCCGCTTGCGGCTTAGCGGGGTTGAAGACCGCTAAGCCGCAAGCGGCGACAGAGGATTCCGCACCATGTTGCGATTTCGACTCTCCCTGCTGGCCCTGTTCGTGACGGCCAGCTTCATCTCCGCCCAGGATAAACTGCCACCCGGCGCGAAGGTGACGGCCCTGGAATCGACGCCCGCC
>JBBRIK010001332.1:0-2063 GCA_038221045.1 Gemmatales bacterium | reverse complement strand
AACCCCTTCTGCAATTCCGCAATAGCCTCGTTGTAATTGCCCTTCTGGGCATGAGCCAGTCCCAGTTCGGCGTAAGCCCGGAATAACCGCGGGTCCTGCTCGAGGGCCTTTCGTGCCCAGGCGATGGACTGGTCGTATTGGCGCAACCAGATGTAGCACCTGGCGACCTCAGTGCTGCGGGGCGCCGCCTGCGGCTCGAGTTCCTGGGCTCGTTGAATGCTGGCGAGGGCCTCCGGTAGCCGGTGATGCGCTGCGAGGTAATAGCCGTACATATTCCAGGTCTCCAGGACATCCGAATCGGTTGCCACGGCTTGTTTGAACTCGCGCTCGGCCGCCGGCCAGTCCCAGTCGTAAATGAGGAAGATCGCTCCCTGCGACGAGTGCGCCTCCGGCAGGGCGGGATCGATCTTCAACGCCTTGTCCAAGTACTTGCGGGCTTCCGGGAAAGTATCGCGGGGCCCTACGTGAATCGCGCCCAGCCGGATTAGGCACCGAGCCAGCCCGGCATAGGCGAGGGCGTAGTTGGGGTCTTTCTTGAGCGCCCGCTGACAATATTCGATGGCCGTTCGCTGCCCCTCCTCGGTGAATTTGATCCCGTGATACCTCGCCTCGCGGTAGAGGAGATACGCCTCCGGGTCCGCCGTGTAGCGTTTGGTGAGGCGCTGCTCCTCCTCGCCGGTCAACCGCAGCCGCAGGTTGTCGGCGACGTCGCGGGCAATCTGGTCCTGCAAATCCAGAATGCCGCTGAGCTTGCCCCGATAGGTGTGGCTCCAGAGGTTGTCTTCCTCACGCACATCCACCAAGGCCACGCGGATGGTGAGGTTCTCTCCCTGCTGCTGCACCGTGCCCGTCACGATCATCTGCACGTTCAACGCCCGGCCGGCGGTTGGGATGTCGGGTTTTTTTCCCTTGTACCGGGAGACGGACGGGGACGGCCGGACCTTGAGGTCATGCGGGCGCGCCTGCGAGAGGCTGTCGATGAGTTGATCAGCAATGGCGTCGCTCAGTTGGTACTCCGCCTTCGAGTCGCCCCCGATGTTCTCAAACGGCAGAACCGCGAGCGCTTCGACCGCCTTGGCCTCTTCCGCCAGCTTGCCGGGATTGGAAGGTTTACCGCCGCGCGTGAGGAAGTACGCCGACGCGGCGATGACTCCGATGAGCAGCAGAGCCGCGATCGTGGCGACGACGAGCGAAGAGCGTGGGCGGGTTCCAACGGGCCGCAGATGGCCGGGATCAGTCGCTGTCGCCCGCAAGCCGAGGGACAGATCGCGGGCCGACTGGAGCCGCTGGTTCGGGCTCTTCGCGAGACAATGGCGAATGAGGCGGCCAAGCTCTTCTGGGACCTGGTTGCTCGAACCGGCCGGGTCGGGAGGTTCATCGTGCAGGATTGCCGTCATGGTTTCCGCGGCGGTCTCGCGCTGGAACGGCCGCCGGCCCACCACCATCTCGTACAGGACGCAGCCGAACGAAAAGAGGTCGCTGCGGGCGTCGGCCGTCTGGCCTCGGACTTGCTCGGGAGACATGTAGCCGACCGTGCCCAGCACCGTTCCGGGGTCCGTCTCCTCGGGGACGTATGGACCAGTCTCGGTTTGCGTAATCGGAAGTGGTATCATCCGGGCCAGGCCGAAATCGAGGATCTTCACTCGGCCGTCGGCGGTCAGGAAGAGGTTCTCGGGCTTGAGATCGCGATGAATAATTCCCTTCGCGTGTGCCGCGGCCACTCCTTCCGCGATCGCCGCCCCGACCTCAATCGCTTCTCGCCACGCCAGCGGTCCCTTGTTCAGACGGCTTCGGAGCGTCTCGCCTTCCAGCAGTTCCATGACCGCATAGGCAATGGCTTCGTGCTTGCCGTAATCGTGGATCGCGAGGATGTTCGGATGGGACAGCGCGGCCACGGCCTTGGCTTCGCGCTCGAAGCGCGCGAGCCGGTCGGGGTTGCTCGCAAAGTGCTCGGGCAGGACTTTCACGGCGACCTCGCGCCCGAGGCGCGTATCGCGAGCGCGGTACACCTCCCCCATGCCGCCCGCGCCGAGCGGAGCGACAATTTCGTAAGGCCCAAGCCG
>JBBRIK010001331.1:0-2068 GCA_038221045.1 Gemmatales bacterium | reverse complement strand
CGATCCGACGGCCACGGGGCCGAAGACCGGACTCATTCCGCGCAAGGTCCTATTCGGCAATCCCGACAGGGCCGGCGCGCGCATCAGTCCCGACGGCAAACGGCTCAGCTATCTCGCGCCTGTCAAGGGCGTCCTCAACGTCTGGGTCGGTCCCCTCGATAAACCCGAGGATGCCAAGCCGGTCACCAACGACACGAAACGCGGCATCCGCTCTCACTCCTGGGCCTACACCAGCCAGCACCTGCTCTACATCCAGGACGACGAAGGCGATGAGGATTTCCACGTCTACTGCGTCAATCTCGAAAACAATGAGGTCAAGGACCTCACGCCTTTCAAGGGCGTCGCGGCCCAGATCGAACACGTCAGCCACAAGTTTCCCAACGAGATCCTCCTCAACCTCAATGACCGCGATCCGAAGTTCCACGACGTTTATCGCGTCAACCTGGTGACCGGCAAACGAATGCTGGTCGAGAAGAACACCGAGTTTCTCGGCTTCGTGACCGATGACGACTACAAGATCCGCTTCGCCTCGAAGTTCAGAAAAGACGGCGGACTGCAACTCCTCGAACGCGACGACAAGAACGCCTGGAAGGAGTTCCTTGAGGTGCCGCAAGCCGACTCGCTGACTACCAGCGCCGTCGGCTTCGACAAGACCGGCGACACGCTCTACCTCATCGACAGCCGGGGACGCGACACTGCCGCCCTTACCACGCTCAATCTCAAGACAGGCAAGCAAACCATCGTCGCCGAGGACAAGAAGGCCGACGCTGACACCCTGCTCAAGCATCCGACCGACGGAACCGTGCAGGCCGTCTCGTTCCCCTACGAGCGCACGCACTGGGTGTTCAAGGATGAGGCCGTCGCGAAGGATTTCGACGTGCTGAAGAAGGTGGTTGACGGCGAGATCAGCATCACCAGCAAGACGCTCGACGACAAGGTATGGGTCGTGGCGTTCGTCGTGGATAATGGGCCGGTGCGCTACTACGTCTACGACCGGACCACGAAGAAGGCGCGCTTCCTCTTCACCAATCGCAAGGAACTGGAAGGGCTGACGCTGGCGAAGATGAACCCGCGCATCATCCGCTCGCGCGACGGCTACGATCTCGTCAGTTATGTGACGCTGCCGGTCGGCGTCGATCCGCTCGACAAGGGCAAGTCGTCGAGGCCGTTGCCGATGGTCCTCGACGTGCATGGCGGGCCGTGGGGACGCGATAGCTGGGGCTACAACGCGCAGCATCAGTTCCTGGCCAATCGCGGTTATGCCGTGCTGAGCGTCAACTTCCGCGGCTCGACGGGCTTCGGCAAGAAGTTCCTCAACGCCGGCAACAAGGAGTGGGCCGGCAAGATGCACGACGACCTCGTCGATGCCGTGCGCTGGGCTGTCCAGGAGCGGATCGCGGAAGGCACGAAGGTCGCCATCATGGGCGGCAGCTATGGCGGCTACGCCACGCTCGTCGGCCTGACCTTCACGCCGGAGCAGTTCGCTTGCGGCATCGACATCGTCGGTCCGACGAACATCGTGACTCTGCTCAACACGATCCCGCCCTACTGGGCGCCGGGCGTGCAGATGTTCAAGGATCGCGTCGGCGATCACACGACGGAGGAGGGACGGAAGTTCTTGGAGTCGCGTTCGCCGTTGACGTTCGTGGACCGCATCAAGAAGCCGCTGCTGATCGCGCAGGGGGCCAACGATCCGCGCGTCAAGCAGAGCGAGGCGGACCAGATCGTCAAGGCGATGCGGACGAAGAAGATCCCGGTGACGTATGTCCTGTTCCCGGATGAGGGCCACGGTTTCGCCCGGCCGGAGAACAACCTGGCCTTCAACGCGATCGTCGAGGCGTTTCTCGCCCGGCAGATCGGCGGACGCTACGAAGCGATCGGCGACGCCTTTGACGGCTCGAAGGTGACGGTGCCGGCGGGGGCGGGCGATGTGCCGGGATTGACGGAGAAGTTGCCGAAGAAGTGACGTCTTGCCGCTTGCGGCGTAGCGCGGAGGACGAGCGCGACGCCGCAAGCGGCAAGAAGGGGATTACTGTAACGTGATCGCCTTCAATTCCTGCTCCGCGAC
>JBBRIK010001330.1:0-2070 GCA_038221045.1 Gemmatales bacterium | reverse complement strand
CAGGCGCTCAGAGGGCGACCCGTCAGTTGCCACACTTCCAGAGCGCGAATGATCCGGCGGGCGTCGTTCGGATGCAGACGGGCCGCCGTCGCGGGATCGACTCCCACCAGGCGAGCGTGCAGGACCGCACTGCCGAGGCGTTCGCTCTCCGCTTCGAGTTGCTGCCTCAGTGTCGCGTCAGCCCCCGGTCCCTCGAAGAGTCCGTGCAGCAGCGCCTTGAGATAGAGCGGCGTTCCGCCGACGATCAGGACGCGCCGGCCCCGCGAACGAATATCGTCGCAGCAGAGCGCTGCCTGTTCGAGCCACCACGAGACGCTGGCCGATTCCCAGGGATCGAGAACGTCGAGCAGATGATGCCGGACGCGCTGGCGCTCCTCGCGGTCTGGCTTGGCGGCGAGGACGTCGAGGCCGCGATAGAGGGCCATCGAGTCCATCGACACGATCTCGGCGCCGAGGCGTTCGGCGAGGCGCAGACTGAGAGCAGTCTTGCCGGAGCCGGTCGGGCCGGTGAGGATGAAGGCGTCGGTGAACGTGTCGGGATTCAAGGTTGCTCCGCGCTGGTCTGAAAGCATTATAGACAGGGCTTCCCTCCACTCGGATCGTCGAGGAGACGAGAATGCCGTTTTTCGAGTCGTCCATCACCTTGACCCGCGAACTCTCCGAAGTGTTCGCGTGGTTTCTCCAGCCGGCGCTGCTGATTCGCACGACGCCGCCGGAATTGTCGCTGAAGTTGGAGGAAGCGCCGGAGAGGCTGTTTCTCGGGGCGAAGACCATCATTGTCGGCCGGCGCTGGGGACTGTCGCATCGCTCGGTGATGGAGGTGACCGCGCTGGAGCCGGAGAAACTGCTCGTCGAGGAGCAACGTCAGGGGCCGTTTCGCCGCTGGTGCGCGACGCAAACTTTCGAGGCAATAGAGGGCGGGACGTGCGTGACCACGCGCATCGACTTCGAGCCGCCTGGAGGGATCCTCGGCCTGAACGTGACCGAGGCGTTCGTGCGCCGGGAACTGGAGCGTGTGTTCTCCCACCGCGCCGAGCGTCTGCGGGCTTTTTCCGCTTGCGGCTTAGCGGGTTTCACCCTTGATGGATCGTGAAAACTCGCTAAGCCGCAAGCGGCAAGATCACTCCGGCAACGGCTGACCCTTGGTCTCGGGAGCGAGCCAGATGACGAACAACCCCACAAGGTAAATCAGCGCCAGCAGTGAGCCAGCGCGCGCGTAGTCCTTCTCCGGCCCCATGAGGGCGGGCACCTGAAGCACTCCGACAGCGGCGATGACGCGCCCGAAGTTGTAGCCGAAGCCCTGCCCCGTGGCCCGTACGCGCGTCGGGAACAGTTCGGGCAGATACAGCGGGAGCCAGCCGTAAAAGGCTGCCGAACACATTCCCAACAGGAAGGCCGTCAGCACGAAGACGGCGTCAAAGGTCGTGTTGCCCTGGTAGAACAGCAGGACGGCCCCCAGGGCAATGACGCACAGGAAGATGTAGACGAGGCGGCGACCGATCCACCCCGCGAGCAGCGCACCGGCGATGGTCCCGACGACGGCGCCGAACCCTGCCGTGAGTTGTGTGTACTCTTTCCAGAACTCCACTGTCGCTTTGGAATGCACGCCCTTGCTGACAGCCTCCTCCCCCAACTTGTGCGCCCAGGCTGACGCCATCTGTACCGACCCCCAGGTGACCAGGAGAGGGACGCTGCTAATTAGCGCCGCCAGGAGCATCCGCCGGAGGATCGCCGCGCGTGCGGGGGCCGGCTCGCCCGAGCGCCTCATGTAGCTGAAGATCGGATACAGGTAACAGCACGCCACCAGGACAAGAGCAACGAGCATCGCCCCAATGCGCAGCGCCAGCACGTCGATGCGTTCCCACACCGCCAGCAGCGCCAGACAGATCCCGGCTCCGCCCAGCACAGCCAGCAGGTCTCGGCTGGCCCAGGACGAGGTGGCACCGCGTTCGCGTTCCTTCTCCCAGCTCCGGGACTCCGGCACGAACAGGCGGATGAAAAAGGTCAGGAGGGCCGGCAGAGCGGCGCATACCATCAGCAAGCGCCACTCGACCCAGTTGTCCGGCAGTC
>JBBRIK010001329.1:0-2083 GCA_038221045.1 Gemmatales bacterium | reverse complement strand
CACCTGAAAGGTCGTGTTGACGCGATCGACGACGGCGGCGACGCGGAACTCCTCGTCGTTGGTCCCGCCCTCCTCGTTGGTGAGGGTGTTGCGATGAAAGCCGGTCGCGATGATCTGGTCCTGCGTCGCACCAGGCAGCATGTCGCCGGCCATCTGCTCGATGGTGAACTGATCGAAGGGCAGGTTGCGATTGACGGCCTGGATGAGCCAGTCGCGCCATAACCAGATGGTGCGCATGCCGTCCTGCGCGTAGCCATTGGAGTCGGCATAGCGGCCCAGGTCGAGCCACATCGCGCCCCAGTGTTCGCCATAGGCCGGCGAGGCCAGCAGTCGATCGACGTAGCGCTCGTAAGCGTCCGGCGAGGCATCCTTGACGAACCGATCCACTTCCGCGAGCGACGGCGGCAGACCGGTCAGGTCGAGGGCCACCCGGCGAGCGAGAGCATAGCGGTCGGCCTCGGGTGACGCTTCCAGTCCTTCCGCCTGTCGTTTCGCATGGACGAAAGCGTCGATGGGATTGTGGATCGCCGCGGGCGTATTGCTGATTGCGGGAACGGGCGGGCGGCGTGGAGCGACGAAGGCCCAGTGTTGCTGGTAATCCGCTCCCTGTTCGATCCAGCGCTTGAGCAGGGCCTTCTCGGCGGCGTTGAGGCTCTTCTTGCTGCTGGGTGGCGGCATGACCTCCTTCCGGTCGGCGGCGAGGATCCGCCGGATGACTTCGCTCTTGCCGGGGTCGCGCGGCGTGATGGCGATCTGCCTCGACTCGCCGGCCTTGAGAGCTTCCGTCCGCGTGTCGAGACGGAGTTCGCCCCGGCGTTGCTTCTCATCCGGTCCGTGGCAGCGGAAGCAGCGGTCGGTGAGAAGGGGGAGGACATCGCGCGTGTACTGGAGGGATGGTTCGGCAGCGCGAGCGGGCGCGGCCATCAGAAGGGCCAACAGCAACAGACGGACTCGCATGAGTCACTCCAGGCATCGAGGCGGGTCGGGTGGTGAGACGAAGGCGGGAGTTACAGTAATGATTCTATCACGAACCGGACTGAGGTGAAACAATCGGGAACTTCGTGAGCGATTCTCGCGGATGCCGTGCGGTGATTAAGAGGCGACTGAAGACAGCCGGCGCCTGCGTTCCTTAACGCAACATCAATTGGAATATCTGATCTGGGCCGAAATAGTTGAAGACGCACTGATTGAGGATGTCTCGCCCAATCAGACCGCGCAGCAAACCGCTATCGTTCGGGTCGAATTCGAGCGTTCGGATGGCATGGACGTGCGGGAATGTATAGGGTGTGGTCCCCGAGACGAACGTGACGCGAACCTCGTAGACAGGCGTAACGAACGGTTCGTCAGGGAGCGTGGATGGTGTTTTGACTTCGATGAAGGTAAGCGGGGTCAGTCCCAGGCTCTCGAACACGCTCTTATGAAAGCCGACAACGCTTGACCCGGTGTCGATCAAGGCGCGAATGTGGACGGGTTGCGGGACACAATCAGGCCCAAGCACTCTTCGCAACTTCTCTTCTCGTTCGCCGCCGACCTGAACCATCACATCGATGATCGGCCCTTCGTCGGTTATTTTCCCGGTAATGATGGCCACGGCGCTACTCTCCGGGAGAAGAATTTCGGCTCTTCCTTCTCAACGATATGCTGGACGAGGAAAGGCTCAAGGCCAAATCGATCGTAGCCGGCGTGAGCAGCTTCCTCGAACGTCGGCCAGATACTGTCGATCGCTTCGGCATGGATCAACGCGTACTTGCCGACCTTCTCGGGATCGGCCAGCAGCTTCGGCAACTCACTCTTGAATGCCGCGTAATCCTGTTCGGCTGGCATACCGAAGTTCCTTCGCGTTTCGGCTCGTTCGGACGGCATGGCGCACCTCGTTGACAGATCGACAGTCTCCGGAACGAACTTGAGAAAATTCGGGGAGTCTGCGCTATTATGCACGAGAGGGCGGCTGGCTTCAACAGACTACTTCTCTTTCGGCTTCTCGCTTTGGGAAGTGCTGAATTCGAGATGAATGGCGAGTCCGAGCGATAGCCCACTGCCTAGATGGCAGTCCCGGCGCTTTCCTTTCATCTCAAAGCGTTCT
>JBBRIK010001328.1:0-2084 GCA_038221045.1 Gemmatales bacterium | reverse complement strand
AAGACTGCAAAGCCGCAAGCGGCAAAACATTACCGCTCCACAATCGAGGAGGATATCTACATGCGATTGCGACTCTGGGGGGCCGCGAGCGTCATTCTGGCGCTTGTCGGGAGTGCATCGGCTGCTGACCCTGCCTCGCAGCTTAATCGGCTTCTCAACGAGGAGAACGCCGCGCGAAAGCTCAAGGAGGCGCCGACGGTCGATGACCTCGGCTTTCTACGCCGGGCCTTCGTCGATCTCATCGGTCGCATTCCGACCGACAAGGAAATTCAGTCCTTCCTGGCCATGCCCGAGAAGGAACGTCGAACTCGGATCCTCGACGATCTGAGCAAACGCGAGCAGTTCGCCGACCGCTGGACGGTCTTCCTCGGCGACATGTTCCGCATCCGCTCCAATGCCGACGGCGGAGCGGCCTTCCTGGCGCACGTCCATCGCGCTCTGGAGAAGGACCTTCCCTACGACATCCTGTGCCGCCAGTTGATCGCGGCCAGCGGCAAGGCGAACCTGACGCCGGAAGTTGGCTACATCCTCGGCGACGAGGCCGACCCGATGGCCCTCGCCAGCGTCACTTCGCAGGTCTTTCTCGGCGTCCGCATGGCCTGCGCCCAGTGCCACGATCATCCCTTCGACACCTGGACGCGGAAACAATTCTACGACCTGGCTGCGTACTTCGGCAAGACGCGCCGGCAGGAGACCCGCATCAAGATGCGTCTTCTCGGCGTCTACCTGACCGAAGCCGAGCAGACGAGCATCCTCTGGCCGCCCGAAGACAAGGCCAAGGGCAAGCCGCGCGCCGGCGTCAAGGGGACGTTCCCCTACGCGCTGGACAAGACCGATGGGCCGAACAACCACATCGCCCGTCTGACCGCGCTGCGGGAACGTCTGCTGGCCGAGGCGAAGGCAAAGGCGGCCTCGAAGAAAGATACAGTCGATGAACTGCTCGGCGACGTCGAGAACAAGTTGAACAAGAAGGACGGTCCCGAGGTCGGGCTCGACAAGACGAAGCTCGACATCGAGGGCGATCTCTACAAGGCGAGCGCCGCGCGGGCGGAGTTGTCGAAGCTCATCACCGATCCGCGCAATCGCTTTTTCTCGCGGAATATCGTCAACCGCGTTTGGGCCGAGTTGCTGGGACGTGGCTTCGTCAATCCGGTGGATGACTTCAAGGAGGACAATCCTCCGAGCCATCCGAAGACGCTCGACTACCTGGCCGACGAGTTTGTCGCCAGTGGTTACGACTTCCGCTGGCTGGTGCGGACCATCACGGAGACCGAGGCGTATCAGCGTGGCCATCTGCCGCAATCGACCGGCGCATCGGCGCTGCGCGAGTCGCAGGCCGGTTTCGTCGCGGCGACCGTCCGGCGTCTAGGCAGCGAGATGCTCTACGACAGCATCGTCCAGGCGGGTCATCTGTTCGGCGTCAAGCACAAGCCGGGCGACAACCTTATCACGATCACGCGCGTCATCCAGGAGTACGTCGAGGTCAAGGACGGCAAGGAGCTGAAGCCCCTGAAGCCGAAGGACAAGAAGGACGACAAGAAGATGTCGGCGATGCAGCCGAAGCCGGCCATGCCGGCGGGCGGCGGCTACGATCTGGAGCGTTCCATCGAAGTCGATTTCAAGTCGGCCCTGATGAAGAAGGATGACGTGAAACTCGAAGCGATGGAAGCGAAGTCGAATGAAGAGATCGAGGCCGAGTCGATGATGATGACCCGGCCCGACGGCAAGAAGGTCAAGATGGTGCTGCGTGAGGTGAAGGCGATCATCGATGACAACCCGCGTTTCGCGTCGTCGATGCGGATGGCCTCACCGGCGCCGGTCGGCCACTTCCTGCGGGTGTTCGGCCAGACGGATCGTGCGAGCCTCGACGATCGTCGCGACCACAGCCCGTCGATGCGTCAGGCGCTGATGATGCTGAACGGCCAGTTGACGAACCAGGCCGCTCGCGTCGGCGCTCTGGAGCCGATGTATGCTCTGCTGGAGGGTCCGAAGGCGGACCTCGACGCGGCGATCAAACTGGCCTACCGTGAGGCGATGACGCGCGAGCCGACGGCCGAGGAGATCGACGAGTCGAAGACGATCAT
>JBBRIK010001327.1:0-2086 GCA_038221045.1 Gemmatales bacterium | reverse complement strand
TCGCTGACGCTCGAACCGGGCGAGGCGGCCCACATCGACCTGGTGCATCGCTTCAACGAAGCGACGGACACACACTGTCGTGTCGAGATCGACGAGGACGTGCTGCCGGGCGACAATCGCTTCTTTCTGCCGATGCGCGTCCGCCATCGAAGGCAGGTGCTGATCGTGGCCCCCGTGAGCGAGGCGGGCGAGGAGAAAAGCCTGGAGATCGGCCATCGCGGCGTCAATCTGCTGAGCTATGCCCTCAATCCCGGCGAGGTGCTCGGACGCGGCTCGGGGACGTTCGTCATTGTCAAGCGGGTGTCGCCGCAGGCCCTGGAACGCGAGTCGCTGCCGCTCAACTCGCTCATCGTCCTGATGGGGGTGACCAACCTCTCGGAGCAGACGACGAAGGACCTGTCGGCGTTCGTCGAGAACGGCGGCGGGCTGTGGCTGATTCCCGAAGGAGACGTGTCGCCGTTGCGCTTCCAGGCGGCCTACGAGAAGCTGCTGGGCGGCTTCACGCTCGGCCCGCTCCAGCAAGCCAACCCGGTCCAGGGAGTGGCGCGCGACGAATCGAAGGTGACGCATCCGCTCCTTCTGCCCTTGTTGCGCGATGAGTGGGGCGGACTGCGCGAGATCAGTTTCAGCGAGTATCATACCGTCCAGGCACTCGGATCGGCTCGCGTCGCGCTCGGGGCCAGCAACGGCTCGCCGCTCGCCGCCGTCGTGGCGCGGGGACGCGGCAAGGTCTTCATCCAGTTGTTCGGCGGCAGCCTGGAATCGAGCACGTTGCCGCGAACGACGGCCTTCGTGCCGATGGTGCAGCAGGTGGCCTCGTTCCTCGGCGGACGGCGCGAGCAACGCCAGCCGGACGTTCTGCGCGTCGGCGAGGTCAGGCCGGTCGAGGTGCCGGAGTTCCGCGGACTCAAGGGCGACGTGGTCGTCGCGGGTCCACAGACAATGCGGTTTCCGCTGATGGGCGAGGCGGCCGACGAGGTACGCATTGCGGGGCTGACGCGCGCCGGCTCCTATGCCCTGACGCATCCGGCGAAGAAGACGAGCCTGCAGCGCTGGCTGACGGTCAACGCCGTCCAGGGATCATCCGACCTGCAAGCGCTCAGCGACGAGGAGCAGGCCGAGCTGTTCGGGCTCGTCAATGTACTGAGATTGCCTTACTCCAGCGTCGAGGGCCAGTTCACTCGCAATCACGAGGTCTTCGTCCCCCTTGTCGTCCTGGTGTTCCTCGCCTTCGCCATCGAGGCCATCATCGGTGCCTGGCAATCGCGGCGCAAGAAGCGAAGCCCCGATACCGTCCTCCCGTCCTGGTTGGCGACGGCGGCAAGAGAGGAGGCGTCCGTATGAACCTCCTGCTGCGCTTCCTCGGGCTGGAGCCAGGGTCCGACGTTCACGGCGTCACGGGCGGCGAGTGGAACGCGAGCCGGCCCCTCCCCACGACAGTGTTGTGGACGCTCATCGTCCTGGGATCACTGCTGGCCGTGGTCAACTTCCTCCCTATCATCGCGATGCGGCTGCGCGTTCGCATAGGCACATTTCTGCTGCGGCTGGGCATGGTCGGTGTGCTGCTGTTCGTGCTGGCCAGCGTCGAGTGGCAGGCGACGGTCGAGACAAACGAGAAGCAGCAATGGGTCGTGCTACTCGACGATTCGGGGTCGATGGCAGTCAAGGACGTGGCGGGCGGGACTCGCTACGCCGCCGCGAAGGCGGACCTGGAACGCATTCGCAACGAGGCCGGCGCGGGCGTGCAGGTGACTGTTCAGACGATGAGCGGCCAGGCGGCCGGCGACATGGCGGGACAGGGGCCGACGCTGTTTCGCGATGCGATCAACCGTTCCGCCCTCTCGCGCGTGCGGCCCGATCGGCTCATCGTCCTCAGCGATGGCCGGGACAGCGAAACCCGCGATTTGAAGCCTCTGGGCGAAGACCTCAAGGCGCGTGACATTCGGCTATCGGTCAAGCTGTATGGCTCGGATCAGGCTCCTGTCGATAGCGGCGTCCTCGCCGAGCCGGATCGCTCGGCCATTCGTCTTGGCGAGGACCTCCTCATTCGCGGGACGATCACCGGCAAGCGTGAGGGCGATCAACT
>JBBRIK010001326.1:0-2099 GCA_038221045.1 Gemmatales bacterium | reverse complement strand
GGCCACTCCCGCTTGCAGGTCCTTGTTCGTCGCCGCCACGATGCGAACATCGACCGGAATCGGCTCACTGCTGCCGACGCGCTCGATAACGCGCTCCTGCAACACCCGCAGCAACAGCACCTGGGTCTCGGGCGAAATCTCGGCAATCTCGTCGAGAAAGAGCGTACCCTGATGCGCCACCTCGAAGCGGCCCGGCCGGGCCTTGACCGCTCCCGTGAACGCGCCGGCCTCATGACCGAACAACTCACTGGCGAGCAGGCTGGGAGCAAGGGCCGTGCAGTTGAGCTTCACCAGCAGGCGATCGCGTCGCCCGCTGCATTCGTGCAAGGCGCGAGCGATGCGCTCTTTGCCGGTACCCGTCTCACCGAGGAGCAGGACGGTGCTGTCTGTCGCAGCCACCTGTTCGACGGACTCGCGGACCTGACGCATCGCCGGACTGTCGCCGATCAGTTGACTCCACTCGGGACCGGGAGCGACCTCGGCGCGCAGGTAGACGTTCTCGCGTTCTAGCCGGGCCTTGAGAGAGGCAATCTGCTCGTAGGCGGAGGCGTTGTCGAGCGCGATGGCGAAGGCGCTGGACAGTTCTTCGAGGAGCGCGAGGTCCCAAGTATCGAGGGCGGCCGGGTCGCGCGTGGCCGGTCCCCAGATGCCGACGACACGCTCGCGGCACAGAAGCGGGAAGTAGGCATAAGCGCGATAGCCCGCTGCGGCGAGGTGGCGGTCCTCGGCCAGCGGATGGCCGGGGCCTTCGCCGAGGCGGCGCATCAGACGTGGCTTGCGATGGCGCAGCACCCAGGCGGCGGCAGACTGATTGAGCGTCTGGCAGGGGATATCGACGGCGTGAGGATCGGGCGTGAATTCGACGGCGAATCCCTGCCAGGTGTTCTGTTCGGAATCGACGAGGATAAGGTGAACGCGATCGCAGCCGATAAGCGTGTGGACCTCATCGGCGGCGCGGCGAAAGACGGCGCGGAGATCGAGACTGGAGCTGACGATCCGGCCGAGGTGGGCCAGGAGACGATAGCGCCGTTCGGCGTCGGTGGGGACCGGAGACGTCATGCGCAGGGATCGGAGGGCCGCTCGCGGCTTTGCACTCTGTTGCGAGTGCAAAGCCGCAAGCGGCGGGAGAGCGGATCAGTTTGGCTTCTTGTCCTCAATCGTGGGAGGCCTGTCCACCGGCTTGACGGTCGAGGGGCCGACGACGCCGGGGTCGCGGACCTGCCCTGGGGCGCGGCCGCCGCCCTGGATGCCAAAGCCCGGCGGAGGCCCGCCGAAAGCGCCCACACCCATCTCATCGACGATATTGGCGATGGCGAACGCTGCCCGCTTGCGCAGGTCCTTGTCCTTTTCCTTCATCGCCTTGGTGAGCGCCGGGATCGCCTCGCGCGCTTGCGACCCGATCTGGCCGAGGACGTAGGCGGCGTTGGCCCGCAGCCCGATATTCATGTCCTTGTCCTTGAGGATCTCAATGAGCGGATTGACGGACTGCCGGCCGATCCGCGCCAGCGCCTGTGCCACCGACTGGCGGACCTCGGGGTCAGCATCATCGAGCGTATCGACGAGCGTGCCGACGAGTTCCTTGTAGTCGGCGGCTTGAGGGATGCCGGGGAATCCAGGGAAGCCGCCTGGAGGACCGCCGCCGGGAAGCATCGGCGGAGCGCCGGGGAAACCGGCCGGCGGCGTGGCCGGATCAGTCTGCGGCGGACGCGGGGGAGGATCGCGACGTTCCTGGGCCGTCAGGAATACGCCAGACGCCAGGAACAGGGTCAGAACAGCGAATGCGAGACCTCGCTTCATGAGTGGACACTCCTCTAGGGCTGAACTCTCCGGAAAGACAGGATGAGATGAGGATACCGGATGAATCGTCGCGCCGACAAGAGAAAAGTGAGATAAGCAGCCCCCTCAGCATGCCGCTTGCGGCTTAGCGCGCGACCCGCTACGCCGCAAGCGGCAAGAAAGAGGCACGCCGAAATGCACCCTCTCTGGCGCGGAAGTTGCTTTTCTGTGGTTCCGCCCACCATCGAAGCAGGAAATGAGGCATCAGCACGGATCGCGCTGGCGACTGATGATGGAGGAGCAGCACTTCCGCATCCAGGGGA
>JBBRIK010001325.1:0-2100 GCA_038221045.1 Gemmatales bacterium | reverse complement strand
CACCTTGATTGCCGGCCAAGGCGGGAACCTCGCGCCGGCGGTGCCGCAACTCAAAGGGTATGAATTCCACGAAATGCTCGGCTCCGGCGGCATGGGCGTCGTCTACAAGGCGCGCCAGCTCAAACTTAATCGCATCGTCGCCCTCAAGATGATCCTCTCCGGCGAATTCGCCCGGCCGGAAGAAGTGAAGCGTTTTCTCGACGAGGCCGAGGCCGTCGCCCAGCTCGAACATCCGAACATCATCCGCATCTATGACGTCGGCGAACACGACGGCCGGCCCTGCTTCACAATGGAACTCGCCGACGCCGGCAACCTGGCCGACCGCCTCAAGGGCAAGCCGCTGCCCGCTCATGACGCCGCCCGGCTCGTCGAGACACTGGCACGCGCCATGGACCATGCGCACCAGCGCGGCATCGTGCATCGCGATCTGAAGCCGGTCAACGTGATGCTCAGCACCTCCGGCAGCGGCGCTATCCCCGCCTTACGGTCCGAGGGACGCAAGCCGAAGTCCGAGGTCGGCGCGGCCGGGACGGGAGTCGATTTCGGCATCCCCGCCTCGAATGAGCCATTGCCTCTCTCCATGCTCCAGCCGAAGATCACCGACTTCGGACTCGCCAAGCGCATGGATTCGCGCGGACGCACCGAGACGGGACGCGTCATCGGCTCCGTCAATTACATGGCCCCCGAACAGGCCGAGGGACGCTCGCGCGACATCGGCCCGCAGACCGACGTCTATGGCCTGGGCGCCATCCTCTACGAACTGCTCACGGGCCGGCCTCCCTTCCAGGCCGACAGCATCGTCGCCACGCTGGAAATGGTCCGCAGCCACGAGCCACAGCCGATCCACACGCTGAACGCGGCCTGCCCGCGCGACCTGGAAACGATCTGCCACAAGTGCCTGGAGAAGGACGCGGCCCGGCGCTACGACAGCGCCCAGGCCCTGGCCGACGACCTCGCTCACTTCCTGGCCGGCGAGCCGATCAGGGCGCGTCCCGTCAGCACCTGGGAGCGCGTCTGGCGTGCCGTCCAGCGCCGCCGGCGCGAGGTGCTCTGGGCCGGCTGCGGCGTCTTCGCCGTCCTCATTTTGAGCATCTTCCTCATCCATCAAGCGGTGGTCAGGAATCGCGAACAGGCGCAGGCGCGGAACAACTACCTCCAGACCGTCGAGTCGCTTGAAGGCACGACGGCGCTGCTGGGGCAGCGCGATCGGCCGGCCGAGCAACTGCGTCAGATGCTCGACAATTTGCAGCGCCATTTCGGCGACGTCCAGCAGCAGATTGACGATGCCGTACTGCGCGAACGAGCGGCGCGGGCCTGCGCCGAGTTGGCTGACGCCCTGTATCGCGGCGAGAGCAAGGATCTGGCGTCCTCCGCTTGCGAGACGGCGATCCGCCTCTACAGCGGCTTGCTGAAGGGGACGGCGGACACCGGACCCATTCGCGACGCCCTGGCGACGGTACGTCTGCGTCAGAGCCAGATTCGCGCTGACTTCCGCAACTACGACGCAGCCGAGGAGGAGTTGCAGACCGCCCTCAAGGACCTGAAAGACCTGTGCGGCGAGCAGTCGAGCAAGCTCGTCTATCAGCGTCATCTTGCCGAAGTGCATCACAAGTTGGGCGAATTGTACGACACGCGCAAGAAGCGGCGTGAGGCGATCGAGGCCTATCTCGACGGTCTGAAGATCCGCAAGGCCCTGACGCAAGCGGACAAGGACAATCGCAAGTTCCGTCGGGACCTCGCTCGCAGTCATGGCTACCTGGGCGACACTTACCTGGAGATGGGAGATAAGACGAAGGCGTGGGAGGCATACAAGGAATCCGAGGACATCCGCAAGGAGTTGGCGAGGGACGCAAGCGACGCCGAGGCGCAGTTTCAGTTGGCTCGCAGCCGGGGCAACGAGGGCTATTTTGGTCTCCTCAACAACGACCGCGAGCGCGCCCGCAAGGCCTACGAGGACGCTCGCGTCATTCAGCGCAAGCTCGTGCACGATCATGCCGAGGAGGCCGACTACAAGGGCGATCTGGGTGGAACTCTGGCGAACCTCGCGGAACTGGAACTGGAGCGCAACGGCCCGACGAGTGCGGCCCGCGCTCTGGCGGA
>JBBRIK010001324.1:0-2103 GCA_038221045.1 Gemmatales bacterium | reverse complement strand
CCCGGGCGGGGGGGTCCCCCCCCCCTCCCAGGGAAGATGCGTCGCAGAAGAAGGACTATCTTGACAGTATGATTATTGCTGACTTTCAGCCTCGCCCTCTCAGGGAAGATGCGTCGCAGAAGCAGGCTCGGCGGGAGCCTCGCCCTCCCTGTCGGTAAGACGAGAGAGTATTCCAGGGAATGTCCATGACGCGGCGTCCGTTCGGCCTTGTCGATTTTCTGCTACTGCTGCTTGTCCTCGCAGCAGCCTCCGGCGTGCGCGTGTGGTATCTGCTGGCCGTCGCCGATGGCGGACTGACCTCCGGCCCTCTCGTCGTGCAGGATTCAGCGCCGGTCCTGTCACTGCCTTTGGGGACGGAGATGCGCGGCCGGCCCCAGCCGACCGAACTCGACGCCCTCGTCCACAACCTCAGGGAAGACTCCTGGTACGGGAGTCTGGCGCCCTTTGCCGCTGCTGAAGAGCGGACCGCGCACACGTCGCCGGGCTATCCCTGGATGCTCTCGCTCCTGGCGCGCCGGCTCTCGGCCGAGGACGTGGATCCGGCGGCGCGCTGGATTCAGTGTGTGGCCGGGGTGCTGACGGCGGGCCTGTACTTCCTCTTTGGCCGTCGCGCCTTTGACTCGCGCCTCGTCGCCGTCCTCGCCGGCCTTTTGACCGCTCTGCATCCTTTCTGGATCATCAACACTGCCGCGATCAATGATGGGACCGCGACCGCGTTCCTTCTGGGACTCGTCCTGTTCCTGGGGACGGTGGCGGGCCAGTCGGGCGGGGCGTTCGCCAGCCTGCTCTATGGGCTGAGCCTGGCCGGACTGGCGCTGTTGCGAGCGCCTCTGCTGCCGTTCGCCTTCGTCGCCCTCCTCTGGCTGTTGTGGCGCAGCCGAAAGGTGGAGCGAGGCTGGCTCTGCGCCCTGCTCGCCTTCCTCGGCTTCGCGAACGGGCTGGCGCCCTGGGGCATCCGCAACTTCCAGGCGTTCGACGAACCGGTGCCGATCGTCACCTCGACCTGGCTTCATCTGTGGGAGGGGAACAACCCCAACGCCACGGGCGGCGCACTCAGCGATCACGAGTTGTTGGAGGCGCTGGCATGGTCGCGCGGCGTCAGTCGAACGGTCGTGGAGACCGAGCTTGCGGGACTGCCGCAGATCTCACGCTACCGCCGACTGTCTCGCGATGTCCTCGCCGAGATCGAGCGACACCCGACCCAAACAGTAGGTCGTCGTCTATCCGCCGCGTGTTTTTTTTTCACCGGCGAGTCACTGGTCCGTGACAGGCAAATCACCGGAAAGTTGACGGCATCAGACGCGGAGATCCCCCATTGGATCGAGGAGAATTATTCTCTGGTGCTACTGCTGAGCCTGGTCCTGATGCTTGGCCTCGCCTTGATCGGCTGGCGCTGGACCTATCCCTGGCGTATCCGGGCGATGCCCTCCTCGCTGGCCCTCGTCTGCATTCCGCTGCCCTACATCCTCGGTCATGCGGAGTTCCTGCACGGTCCGCGCCTGCCGCTCGATGGCATCCTGCTGACCTATACGGCCTTCGTCCTGTCCTGTCTCTGGCCCGCGACGGCGAAGACCCTGGGCGCAGGTCCGAAGGACGATGCGGAGAAAAAGCCCTAACGCGCACATCTGTACAATGAGGGCATGGAAGCCAACGACGTTCTCGACTTGTTTCTGCCGCCTGTCCGCGAGTGGTTTCGCACAACGCTGGGCGAGCCGACGCCGCCGCAGAAGCAGGGATGGCCGGCCATCGCGGCGGGACAGAACACGCTCATCCTGTCGCCGACAGGATCGGGCAAGACGCTCGCCGCCTTCCTCGCCTGTCTCGATCAACTCTGGCGACAGCCCCAGCAGGGACGCGGCGTCCGCATCCTCTACATCTCGCCGTTGAAGGCGCTCAACAACGACATCCATCGCAACTTGCAGGAGCCGCTCGAAGGCGTGATGCGAGTGGCCCGCGAAATGGGTGAACCCCTGCCCGCGATCACGGCAGCGGTCCGCACTGGAGACACGCCGACGGCCGACCGGCAACGGCAACAGAGGCATCCGCCGCACGTCCTCATCACGACCCCGGAGTCGCTCCATCTGCTGCTGACGTCGCGCGGCC
>JBBRIK010001323.1:0-2106 GCA_038221045.1 Gemmatales bacterium | reverse complement strand
TCGTAGGGCGGTCTGCCGCGGACGCCGATGTCGGAGCGCGCCTCCGAGATGGCCTGCATGTGCTTGAGCGGCATCGCGCGATCGACGTACCAGTTGGTCATCTCGTCGAAGAGTCCCAGACATCGGTACTCGCAGAGCCGCGTCTCGGATCCGTCGATGCCCATGCCCCAGCGATACCCGGCGCCCTCGTAGGTTGCCTGCGCAAAATGCGTCTCCTTGACGCCGTCAGGGAATCCCGTGGAACCCTTGGAGCGCGGATGCGGCATGTTGATGATCAGGTTCTCGCGCCTCGTCATCTCGAAGAGATCCGCAGGGCTTCCCAGGTTGTAGACCTTCCCGTACTTCGGATGCTCGTCGACGAGTGCTTGGCCTGGGGCGCGCTTGAGGAGAAAGAACACGGGCTTGGACACCATCTAGTCGTGATGCCCACCAATCTCGATGCCGGTGTTTTCCATGTTGGGCATGACCAGAAACGTCTTGTCCGACTGCCGCCGCGCGGCGTCGTAGTACTCGGCCTGCCTGGCCAGCGACGCGTCGCCACCCTGACGCGCGCGGGCGCCGTCGATCACGCCAAAGATGTTGATGCCCACGGCCTTCGCCGACTCGACGTCGTTGAGGCGATTGTCAAGACTTCCCGATTGCTTGAGCCGAGGCACCATGCCCACGTGATAGTGCGAGCCCATGACCTGATAGCCCGGGAGCGGTTTGAACGTGTCGCCGTGTGTGAAGCTGAGCGCGGCGTCGACGGCGGCCGACGCGGGCCCTGGGCTGACATAGAAGAACACCGGCATCTGCTGCCACGTGCCGGGCCGCGCGCTGGTGAGCGCGAAGTTATGGAGGAACTCCGGGTCCTCCTCTTTTTCGGCCTGCCGGATGCCGAACGCGAATGCGGTGTCGCTGTCCTTGCGGTAGTAGTTGTCGCCGAGGATCTGATTGGACTCTCGCGCGCCGTAGAAACTATGCGGCGGCGGAAACGCCGCGATGGACCCGCCGGAGAGCTCGGCGGCGATCAGGCGGTTGCTGCTCCACACCGTGGCGGGCTCCTTGTTGATCGGGCCGCCAAGCCGCTGGTCCTGCCAGCGGCCCGCGAGGTCGCGCCAGACCACGCGCGACACGGTCTGAATCGGCAGGCCCATCAGCCCGCCGTCGTACTTGTAGGCGACCGAGGGACGGTCCGTCTTCGCAATCACGACCTGGCGAATCAGGTTCGTCCCCTTGAACACGTCGAACTGCAGCCGTCCCGCAAAGACTCCAAGCGTCAGGCCGGGGAAGCTGATTTCGAGCCGCCCGCCGTTGGTCTTCACCTCGCAACCCGTCGCGTTGTAGCGGGCCGTGGCGCGCGTCACTTCATCTGGCGTGCGGGGCAGTCCCTTCTGACCGAGGATGCCGTTCATCGGAGGAATCGACGTCCCGTGGCTCGGCGGGCGCACGCCGCTCCCTTCGATGTAGAGCGGAGCGTCCCAGAAGGCTTCCCATTTCCAGCGCTCGACATCCGACTGTTTGATCTGGCCCTCGCGCACCGCTTCGTCGACCCACGCCGGATCATCCTTGTCGAACATTGCCTGAACCTTCGGGCTCACCTTGCCGCCAAGCGCCTCGATCGAATCGGTCCGCAATTGCTGCTGTGTGATGCGCCGCAGTCCGGAGACCACACGAAACTCCGGCGTCACGTTCGTCGCCAGCGTGCTCCATTGGCCGCCCTGACGGCGGATGGCCAGCTCCTGGATGGTCGGAGTGCCGCGCGCGATCCCGAGACGCATCCGGATCTCGGCGTCGTTGTCGCCCTCCCATGTCACGATCAGCGCATCGTTCGCCACAGTTGCGGTGAGGCCAGGCGCGGCCTTGTAGCCCGTCAGAGTGCAGGTCAGCGGATCGGCGGAGACCACCGAAGCGACCAGCGCGAGCATCAGGGCGGTCAGTGAAAGTCTCATCGGCAGCCTCCAGCGTTCCCGAACCGTTCCAATCTGACCGCTACACCGGTGCGGCAGCGCCAGTATAGCGCCGCGGATCCGGGGCGGCCGCAGCGACAAAAGACGACAGTGCCCTCGGCACGAATGGGGCTATAGTCGCGCCGTGATGAAATTCTTACGTTGCGCCGCGACGGCT
>JBBRIK010001322.1:0-2110 GCA_038221045.1 Gemmatales bacterium | reverse complement strand
GGCAAGCCGGCGTTGGGGACGCTCCATGTACTGCTCTTGAGTGCCGATGTCGTCATCGAGGTGTCGCCCCTGCTGGAGCGTGACTTGGATGAAGGTAGGCTAACAGCAGAGAAGCCAGCGTGTCAAGGAAGAAATGAAAATTAACGTGAGAAAGAGTGGAAAGAGTTGATGTGCCGCCCGTTCTCAAAAGTTGTACGGCACCCCGAACTGAGCGATCTCCAGAGCGGGAATGTTCAGCGCCTTCAACTCCTCCAGCATCTCTTGCTGGAAGCGCGATTTGATGTGAACGATGAGGATGCGCGCCGGCCGCGTCAGCTTCTTTAGTTCGTCGCCGACCATGTTCGGCGTCAGATGCTTGGACGCCTCCGCCAGCCATTTCATGTTGTTGGGGAAGCAGCCCTCCAGGAAGACCGCTTTCAACTTGGGATTGGCGCTGGCGATCTTCCAGATTTCCTCGGTCGGCCCCGTGTCCGAAGTGATGACGACGGCGCTGTCCGCGTCCTCGACGATGTAGCCCTGCGTCGGCACGACATGGTTGACCGGCACGGCGGTGTACTTGACCCCCTCCAGTTCCTTCGTCTGCCAGGGATCGAAACGAGACAGACGCAGGAAGGGCCGTTGGTTGTCCTTCGACATGGCGATGAAGTCCGGCCAAATCCGGTCGTTGAACAGGTCACGCTGGCACGAGTCGAGGACTTCGGCCGAGCCGTGGATCGTGATGCAGTCGGGTTTGCCCTCGTAGACGTTCTCGACGAGGATCGGCAGCGAGGCGACGTGATCGATGTGCGTGTGGGTAATCAGGACGTGCTTGATCTTCGCCTGATCCTGAGCGGAGCCGTGAAAGCCGATGGAGCCGGCGTCGATCGCGACCGTGTCATTGACCAGGACCGACGTGGTGTACTGGTAGTGATGCGGCCCGCACCCCATGACGGTCGATGGTATGTAGGTGATCTTCACGGCCGCAATCCTCTCGGAGTGCCGGAGGCGCTCGCCCTCCGGCAGATCGCATCCTTCCCTTGGTTCCCACAGGTCTCCTCGCCTGTGCTGACTGAATCACGACACCAACTCGCCAAGACGATACACAGTCATCTTGCCCTTGCCCTTGGGATCGACCTCGCCGCGCTCTCCACGAGCGAGGGACGCGATGCGCTGCCACGCGCGTTCCGTCAACGTGATCCTGCCCGCGATGCCGTTGCTCTCCATGCGGGCGGCCGTGTTCACCGTGTCCCCCCAGAGATCGAACAGATACTGCCTTCGGCCAATGACCCCCGCGACGACGGGGCCAAGGTCGATGCCGACGCGCAGGTCCCACTTCACATCGGGCAGCGCCCGCGTCGCCGCGATCATCTCCAGACCGCAGCGGACACAGTTCAGGACGGGGTTCTCCTGAGGGTTGAGCAGCCCCGCAGCTGCCATCAAGGCGTCGCCGATCGTCTTGATCTTCTCGACACCATGTCGCACTGCACAATTCTCCCATGCTTCTACCAGCTTTTGCAGCGGCAGGATGACTTCCTCCGCGCTATGACTGTCACAGTAGCTGGTAAATCCGACAAGGTCGGCAAACAACACCGCCACATTGTCGTAACGCCGCGGCCGTACCTCGTTCGTCGTCTTCAGTTCTTCGACGATCGGCCCCGGCAGGATGACGTGCAAGAGCGCGTCGGAGAGCTTCTTCTCCTGTTCGATCTGCCGCAGGAAGAGCGTCTCGCGGTCGCGGAAGCGCTTCTTCTCCAGACAGGCCCCGATGCGTGCCTTGAGCAGCACCGGATTGAAAGGCTTGGGCAGATAGTCCTCCGCCCCCAGGCTGATGCAATGAGCGACGATGTCGGTCTCGCCCAGGGCGGAGATCATCAGCACGGGCAACCCACGCAGCCGTTCGTCGGCCTTCAGGTGTTGCAGGACCTGAAAACCATTCATCTCGGGCATCATGATGTCGAGGAAGACCAGGTCGAAGGAGTCGGCCTGAATCTTCTCGAGCGCCTCCCGGCCATTGGCCGCCGCCTCGACGCGATGTCCCTGGCGCAGCAGCAGGCGCGTCAAGATATCGCGGTTCTGCGGGTTGTCATCGACGACGAGGCAATAGCCCGGCTCGCCCGCCGGGATCGTATCC
>JBBRIK010001321.1:0-2116 GCA_038221045.1 Gemmatales bacterium | reverse complement strand
CGGCGCGGGCAGTCTCTATCCCGCCTTCGCCGACCAGGCCGCCCGCGTCGAAGCGCTCGCGCGCCTGTCTCTCGAAGCGCCTGAACCGCAGCCCTGGCCGGCCCTCGTCGAGGCGACGGAGGCAGTCTGGCTTCTCGGCGCTCCCTTTTTCGTGCAGGTAATCGAGGGAGCGGGTGACACCATCGCGAAGGTGATCGGCGGCGCGGTTTCATCGCTCGATGAGGGCCGGCGGCGTCTCGATGCGGCGTGGCGCTGTGTAGTGCCGCGACTGGCGGATACCGTCATCGCCACCGTCAGCGGCGATCCGGCCCGGCACACCTTCCGCGACCTGGCGGACGCCGTGGCCTGTGCGGCGCGTGTGGTGACACCAGGCGGCAGGATCGTCCTCCTCAGCGAGGCCACGCCCGCACTGGATGCCAGCAGTGAATTGTTGCGTCATGCTCCCGATCCCGATGAGGCCCTGGCGGAGTTCGCGCGCCGCAAGGACCTCGACCTGATCGCCGCCTGGCTCTGGGCGCGAGCGGTCCAGCATGCTTCCCTGAGCGTCCTGTCCGGCATGGCTGCCGAAATGGTCGAGGACCTGTTCGCCATCCCGCTGGAGCGTCTGGAGCAGGTGCAGAACATCGTCAACGAGAGTGAATCCTGCCTGGTGCTGAACGACGCGAACAAGACGCTGGCCGTCGTCGAACCCGAGGCGGGGACGTGAGCCGTCTGCGCGTCGCCGGTGCCGATCCAGGGACCAGCAGCCTCGATCTGCTGATTCTCGAGGACGGCGACGTCGTCGATCAAACGCGATTGCTCCCGGAACATCTGCGAGCCGATCCCACTCTGCCGGTGCGCTGGCTCGAAGAGCGGGGGCCATTCGCCCTGATCGCCGGCCCCTCCGGCTACGGGTTGCCGCTGGTGCGGGCCCGCGAGGTCAGCGACGAGCAACTTCACCTGATGAGTCTTGTCCGTCCTGACGAGAGGGGACAATCTCAGGGCATCGCGGGATTCACAGCCCTGGTCCACGCTTTCAGTGCCTCGACGTTGCCGGTCGTCTTCCTCCCTGGCGTCATCCATCTGCCGACGGTTCCAGTTCAGCGCAAGTTCAATCGCATCGATCTCGGCACACCGGACAAGCTCTGTGTCGCCGCCCTGGCCCTGGCGTCGCGTCCGCAGGGATCGTTCTGCGTCGTCGAGTTAGGGGCCGCCTTCACGGCCTGCCTGGTGGTGAGCAAGGGACAGATTGTCGCCGGGCGCGGCGGCACATGCGGCGCGGTCGGCTGGAGCAGTGGCGGCGGCTGGGATGGCGAGACGGCGTATCTGCTGTCGCCGCTGTCGAAGAACGATCTGTTTCACGGCGGGGCCGGTGAGGCGGAGGCGGACGCCGGCCGGACCTGGCTGCGCGAATCGCTGCTGGAGACGGTGGCCGGCTTGCGGGCTGTCGCGCCTTTCGACGAGATCGTGCTATCGGGCCGATTGCTGGAGCGTGAGGAGGAGTTGGCGTCGTCCGTGAAGGCGGATCTGGAGCGACTCGCGCCGGTGTCGCATCTGGACAACCTGCCGGGTGCCTGGGTCAAGCATGCCGCACAGGGAGCGGCGCTGCTGGCGGATGGGTTGGCGGACGGCCGTCATGCGGACCTCGTGAAGACGCTTGCATTGCGGCAGGCATCCGGAACGGTCCTCGACTGGCTGCGGTATTCGCGTTCGCTCCCGTAACCTTGCACGCGCTGGCGTGATGCCGAAGGTGGCGCAGACGCTGGCTCGGCTCTCGACAATCGGCCTGACGATGGACCGATACACGCACGTCGGACGGCATGACATCAGCTGCGGGATTGCGGCCCTTTCTGCACTTCCGGGCAAGACGCCTGATGCCGGAAAACAGGCACTCAAAGCGACGGGAACGGACGGAACACGAAAGGAAGCCGCCGAGGTTGGTTGCTCAGCAGCCTGCCCTTTCGTTACATCGGGGGGCATCGGAAAGGATCGAACCGGCGACTGGATCGAAGCGAAGTGATTCGTCGCAAATTCTTGCATCATCATCACATAACATCGGCAGTCATCGGGGTACATCGGCAGACATGAAAGAGGCCCCTCCCGGATTCGAACCGGGGATGGCGGATTTGCAATCCAC
>JBBRIK010001320.1:0-2122 GCA_038221045.1 Gemmatales bacterium | reverse complement strand
GATCGTTCGCCTCGTAGATCGTCTCCTTGTGGAACTTGCCATCGCCCTCGTTGATAAAGGCCACGATCGTCTCGTGTTCCTGGGCGATCAGGGCGACGAAGTCCATCTTGCGATCGTTGTTCAGGTCGGCGACGCAGACGTGAATCGCCCCATGCCGTTTGTCGAGGACACGCGGCACGAACTTCGGCTTCGTCCAGTCGGTCGTGTGATTTTCGAGCAAGAGTATCTCGCCGATGTTGTTCCAGCCGAAGACCGCGACGACGAGATCGAGCTTCCCCGTCCCTCGGAAATCAGCGGCTCGCACATCGGCAACCCGGCCGACGTTCTCCAGCAGGGTGATCGGCGTGAAGCCTCCCTTCTTGTCGCCGTGCAGCCAGACGACGCTGCCCGTGCGCGAGTCCGTCGGCTGAAAGTTGCCCAGGTTGGCGACGAGAATGTCCATGACGCCATCGTCGTCGAGATCGATCGCCTCGGCCCGCGCCGGGTTGGAAACCTCGCCGAGGATCCGCCAGGCGGGTGCCGTCTCGTAAGGCCGCAGGGCCATCACCAGACCGGCTTTCATGTCGCATGCCAGCACGTCGAGGCGTTTTTTGTCGAACAGATGCACGAGACTGACATGCGAGATGAACGGAGCGTCGATGCGGGGTTGCATCGGCAGAGCGATTGGCTCGAAGCGCGCGGGACAGGGATGGCCGGCATAGTCGATCCGTGCGGGAGGCAGGGACTCCGGAGCGCGTTTCTCGAAGTAGCGGACGACGGCGGGCAACGGCGGTGCTTCAAGGGACAGGCCGGCGCTGGAGAAGAAGTTGTAGCCCTGCTCCACTTCCTTCTGCCAGGCCCAGCGGGGAAACGAGGAGGGCGGAGGAAAAGCATGGCAGTAACCGCAAAAGTGACGAATCGGTCCTTCGAGATGAGTTTCGTCCGGAATGGGTGGTGATGGCGTCGGCCGGAGGAAGAAGGCGGCCGCGGCGACGCCGGCCCCTGCCGCGAGGAGCAGAGTCAGCCAGAGCCAGCCTCGCTTCTTGACCATGCACCACCTCGACGGGCGAGCCGCAGCAGAGGAACTCTCACGACGCCAACCTCTTGCGAGGAGTTGAATCCCCAGTATATCTTGTACGCACGATTGTATGCCGAACACTTTCGTCCGACCGCGTTCGTGGTTTATGCAATCACTGACTCCGAGGAGGGCCGACATGCACTGGCGGATCATGCCCCTGGTGATGGTGTTTGTCGCGCTGGCCCACTTCAACCGGATCAGCATGTCGGTCGCCGGCGCTGAGAAGATCATCAAGTCGGGCTTTCTGAGCGAAATCAAGATGGGGCAGGTGTACTCGGCCTTCCTGCTGCCCTACGCGCTATTCATGATGCCGGGCGGCTGGTTCATCGACCGCTTCGGGCCGCGCGGGGCCTGGATGGTGGTGGGGTTCGGCTCGGCACGGTTCGCTGCCCTGACGGGGGTGGCCGGTCTGCTCTGGACCGCGCCCGCCGCTCTGTTTGTGAGCCTGCTGCTCGTGCGCGGGTGCCTCGGAGCGGCGAGCGCTCCTCTGCATCCGACCGGAGCAAGGCTCGTCGGCAACTGGATACCGTCATCGGGCGCGAACCTCGCCAACGGACTGATCAACGGCGCGGCTTGCGTCGGCGTCGCATCCACCTATCTGCTCTTCGGTCTCTTGATGGATCACTTTGACTGGCCGGGCGCATTCCTGTTCTGCGCCGCCGTCACGCTCATTATGGCCCTGGTCTGGACGCTCCTGGCCTCGGACCATCCTCCGAAAGCCGTGACGACTCCCCCTCCCAGACTGGTCGCGTCTCCGCCGGCTGGTGAGTTCCTCGGGCTGCTGAAGAATCGCAGTTTGCTTTGTTTGACGCTGAGCTACGGGCTGATCGGCTATTTCCAGTATCTGTTCTTCTACTGGGCGCAGTATTACTTCGAGGATGTGCAGAAGCTGTCGAAGGAGACGGGCCGGCTCTATTCCAGCATTCTGACCCACATTACGCATAATGTACAAATGAGCAAAATTCTAACTCATTGCACTGCAAGGAGATGTAGCTCTATAAGTGTTCAAGTTTCCATTACTTAACTCTTTTGTCCACTACTTTTCCCTCACTGTAACCAGTTTAT
>JBBRIK010001319.1:0-2123 GCA_038221045.1 Gemmatales bacterium | reverse complement strand
GGTGGGCAGGGACAGAGAGGTTCACGATTTCGTGTTCAGGATGGCAATTCGGAGGGGGTGCCGGCAGCGCGACGGCGGGCGAACTCGCGGACCGCTTCGACCTGCTCGTCCACCTCGACGGAGCCGGGACGCAGTTCGCGGATGCGGGCGATGGCGTCGTCAGCGGTCTGGCCCTGCGTCACGAGCCAGGCGGCGAGAATGGTCCCCGTGCGTCCCTTGCCCGCGGCGCAGTGAATGGCCACGCCCATGTTTTGAGCGTGGGCGCGTGCGATCACCGACAGACAGCGGTCGAACTGCTCCTGCGAGGGCGCGCCATAGTCCTGGATCGGTTCGTGAAAGTTCAACAGGCCGGCCTCGTTGACGCGATCGCGCCCCGGCGGGTCCTCGCTCAGCGATAGCAACACCTGAATGCCGTGAGCGCGCAGCCAGGCGAAGTCTTCGGGTTCGCGCGGCAGCGCCAGGGCCGCCAGCAGCGGGCGCTTGATCCAGGAAAAGCCTCGGGGCGCACTCATGACTCTCTCAATCGGTTCGCAGCGGCTTGTGTCCGAAGTGGGTGCGCAGGTGATTGGCTTCCTGCCAGAGCCGAGCATCAGAAGACAGAAAATCGACGAGGTTGGCGGTACTCAGCCCTAGCGTCTCGGCCGCCTCGCTGACGCGGGCCTGACACAATTGTAACACATCCAGCACCACCCCGGCGGCCGGCCAGTAACGCGGGTCCTTGCGGCCAAGGTCGAGCCGTCCGTCAGGCGTGCGAGCGTCGCGAAAGTCGGGATGACTCAGCCAGCCTTCCGCCGGGGTCTCCTCTCGGAGTTTGAGGAACAACGCTTGTCGCAGCCTTGTGAGGGCTTTCGCCTTGTTCTCGTGTTGCGAGCGGCTCTCCTCGGCAATGACGATCAGGCCGCTGGAAAGATGGCGCAGCCGCACGGCGGAACTGGTCTTGTTGCGCTTCTGCCCGCCGGGACCGCTGGCGCGATAGGTATCGACCTCGCACTGCCCGAGCAGTTGCTCCACCGTCAGGTTGGTCCAGGCAGCCCGAGTCATGGCCGTCCGTCCGCCGCTTGCGGCTTTGCAAGAGAACCCGCTAAGCCACAAGCGGCAAGAAATCACGCCTCCAACTTCCACGGCGCGCGCCGCTCACGGCTGAGCCACTTGTTCGCCTCGTCGTCGTCGAACTTCTGCTTGACGGGGTCCCATTTCAGTTTCAGCCCGCTCCGCAGCGCGATCGCGCCGAGGTGGCAGACCGTCACCGAACGATGGCCGACGTCGGCCGTGCAGATACAGGGCTTGCCGGTGCGGATGCCATCGACGAAGTTCTGCATGTGGTTCGTCGAGACGTACAGCTTCGTCGCGCTGTCGGGCAGTTTCTCTTCGAGCAGTTTCGGATCGCTGGCGCTGATGATGCCGCGATTGACGAAGATCCACTTGTCGTCCTCGCCGACGAACAGGATGCCGTTGCCGTGGCCGACCGGATTGCCCTTGTCCCGCTTCGACTCCTTTGGATCGATCGCATCCTTCATCCGATCGTGCGAGCAGATCACCTTGGCCCCATTGGCGTAGGTATAGGTGATCGTGAAGTGCTGATGACAGTCGTAGCGGTTCTTCTCCTTCGGCGGCGCCTCGCCCTCGGCCTCGATGGCCGTCGGCCCGCTGTCGTCCATGCCGAGGCCCCACTGAGCGATGTCGTTGTGGTGCGCGCCCCAGTCGGTCATCTTGCCGCCGGAGAACTGATACCACCAGCGGAACTCGTAGTGGCAGTTGGTGAAGGCGGTGTTGCCCTTCTTCGTGTAGAGATAATCGACCATCGGCGTCGGCCCGAGCCAGGTGTCCCAGTCGAGCGTCGCCGGCACCTCGGCCTTCGGGATTTCCGGCGACACGGGATTGGTGCCGATGCGCGTCTCGACGCGCTTGACCTTGCCGATTCGGCCATTGCGGACCAGTTCGCAGGCCAGGCGGAATCGCGCATCGGAGCGCTGCTGGCTGCCGACCTGGAACGTCTTGCCGGTCTCCTTGGCGACCTTCGTGAGGAGGATGCCCTCCGCGATGGTCAGGGTCAACGGCTTCTCGCAGTAGACGTGCTTGCCCTTCTTCATCGCCTCGACGGCGATCTGGGCGTGCCAGTGGTC
>JBBRIK010001318.1:0-2127 GCA_038221045.1 Gemmatales bacterium | reverse complement strand
GAACGATGTCTTTTGTTCATCGTCCATCGTTCACCGTTCATCATGGACTTCATCAATGGCCGCCGGTCTGACCCTTATAGGCGGCGTTGATCGCGTTCAGGACGTGGCCGCTGATGTCCAGAGAGGGGTTCCAGTACAGCGGGACGCAACCGCCCGCGTTCATGTTGCGGGTGACCAGGGCCGGGCTATCGATTTCTTTCGGGTCCGCCGGTCCCTCGAAGTGCAGGACGAGATCGTAACCCTGCGACTGTGCGTGCCGGTAGGCGGCGTCGCGCACTTCCCGGTAGACCTTCACCATCTCTTCGTTGCTCTTCAGGGTGACGTCCTTGCGCGCCTTCAACTTGATGTCTTCCATGTCGCGCTGAATGTTGCGAACCTCGATCTCGACCTTCTCGCGCTCCTGAGGAGACAGCTTCTCGGCGTCCTTGGCCTTGGTTTCAATCTGAGTCTGCTTGGCCTGGAGCTGTTTGAGGTAGCCCTCTTCCTCGCGCTTCATCTGATCGATGAAGGACTGATACTTCGCGTAGTTCTTGATCACCCAGCGGAGATTGAGCATGGCGATCCGCGTCTGGGCGGTGGCGGCGGGCCGCGCCGCCGGCGTCTGGCCAACCAGTCGGCTGCCGAAGTAGGCAGCCACTCCCAGCGACAGCATGCTCAGCGCCAGCACCATCGACTTCTTCACGGTATAGCTCTCCTCGTTCTCGTGTCCTTCGTTCTCGCCGGGGCTGGACGGAGAACGACCAGCCGTTCCGATCCGACGGTTTCCCCCAACCCGACGCAGTTCGCCCTGGATGCAGTTCGACGGAGGGCTGGCTTGTACATCACGAAAGTGGTTCGGTCAAGGCGAACACGAACGAGAGGCGCTGCACTTAATGGTGGTTGAGGCATGGTTTCCTCGTTCCCACGCTCTGCGTGGGAACGTGTTCTTCGACGCTCTGCGTCGCGGTGGCTCGTCAGACGCCGCATCGTCTCTATTCGTAAGACGACGCAGAGCGTCGAAGAAGCCGTTCCCACGCAGAGCGTGGGAACGAGGAGCACCACGCAGAGCGTGGGAACGAGGAAAGGTGACGCGGAGGCAGGTCGCGTTGCTCCAGGGCAACATGCGCTGCTATACTCCCCCGCCAACTCGTGGCAGGAAGTGAGGCGACTGTGGGATGGAACCCGAAAATCCCGCTTGGACTTCTTCTCGTCGCGCCGCTGTTCGCTGCCGGCTGCGGCAAGGGAGACGCGCCCAAACTCGCCGCCGCCCGCGGCACCGTCCACTATCGCGGCGTCCCCCTGCAGGGGGGCTTTATCGTCTTCACTCCTGATGCCGAGAGAGGGGGCAGTGGTCCCCTTGCCCAGGCCGAGCTTGGCACGGATGGCACCTTCACGCTGCAAACGGAGAGCCAACCCGGCGCGGTCCCTGGCTGGCATCGCGTCACCATCGGTACGCTCGACGCCGCCTCGGCGCTACCGGCCCGCTATCGCAATCCCGAGTTGTCGCAGCAGAGCCATGAGGTCAAACCCGACGTCGTCAACGTTTTCGACATCCGCCTGGAGTGACTCCGAACATGAATCGCTTCTTGCATGGAATGACGCGGGCGATGGCCGAGTCATTCTCCCTGCCCGAACCCATTGTCGAGATTGGCTCCTACCAGGTCGAAGGCCAGGAGGAGATTATCGATCTGCGTTCGCTGTTTCCTGGAAGCGAATACTGCGGCATCGACATGCGTGAGGGTCCGGGCGTCGATCTCATCGCCAACGTCGAGGACCTACCGCTGGCCGACGCTTCGGTCGGTACGGTGCTGGCGCTCAGCACGTTTGAGCACGTCTCGCACTTCTGGCGCGGCTTCGACGAGGTGTATCGCGTGTTGAGGCCAGACGGGGCCTTGCTCGTCTGCTGCCCGTTCTACTTTCACATCCACTCCTACCCTAGCGACTACTGGCGCTTCACCCCCAAGGCGCTTGAAGTGCTGCTTGAGAAGTATCCGAGCAAGATTATTGGCTGGCACGGACCCGAGACACGTCCGGCGAACGTCTGGGCGCTGGCATTTCGAGAAGAGCGGCCTCCAATCAGCGACGAGGAATACAACCGCTACCGTCTACTGATGGCTCGTTATGCGCGGGAGCCGCTCCCCTGGCAGC
>JBBRIK010001317.1:0-2139 GCA_038221045.1 Gemmatales bacterium | reverse complement strand
CGGTGAGGATCGAAAACCGGGGCTTTCACAAGACGCCCCGCTCGCCCCTAGATGAATCCCACCTGTCGCCGGCATAGATCGGGCAATTCCGCCTCCTCGCGCAGATGCCGCACGTCGCGCACTCCCTCTGCCATCAGACGGCCCTGCGCCCTCTCCAGCGCGTTCTCACTGAACAGCACCAGGACGGCAGTCACGGCGAAACCACGCCGCCGCAGAGTTCCCAGCGTTAGCGCCGTCTCGATCGACACTTCCGCCAGGACCGCCAGAACTGTTGCGTCGCGCGGCAGCCGCGAGCCGCTCTCCTCGACGAGTTGGCTGAAGGTCAGGCCGGCGTTCATTTCGACGCACGCCAGCAACTCGCGCATCCGCTGCAACTGTTCCATTCCTCGTCGCGTCGGAATGGTCAACGGCTGGAGACGCTGCTTCTCCTCGTCCTCCTGGCCCGGCAAACGAGCCGTGTTGCGATCGCTCGCCTCGCGCCGCCACTGCGACCGGAGGCGCTCCGCGGCGTCGCGGGCGTTGGTAATCAGGCCGACCTGCTGGCCCATCTCGCAGACGGCCCCGCCAAGCGACAGCGCCGTCGTCACGGCCAACTCGGAGCGGAACGGCTCGCCTCGCGCTGGATAGCCGGCCTCGTGGAAGTCGAGCAGAACGGTCGCTCCGGTGAGCGTCGAGGGCTCGTGGATCTTGCTGTGAAGCGTCCCGGTCCGGGCCGTCGCCTTCCAGTGAATGCGATTGAGCGGATCGCCCGGCTCATAGGCGCGAACGCCGGCAATGCGAGTCGGGTCCTCGTATAGCCGATGCGTCATGCGGACGTCGCCGATGGGGCGGCGCGAGACAAGCTCATAGCCTTCGAGCGGCACCTGCTTCGGATAGACCAGTAAGTAGCCCGGCTTCGTCTCGACGCGATAACGGCGATGCAGGCCGAACAGGTCGCCGTTCTCGATGACCAGCGGCCCGATCTGATAGAAGCCACGCCACAGACACTCGAGCTGATAGCGAATCGTCGCCTCGCCGCCGGCCCGCAGCATGCTGATCTGAACGTGTTTGCCCTTGACGACCTTCAGTCGGGCGTCTTTCTTCAGCGTCGTCAACGGCAGCAGGTCTTCGAGCAGCGCCCAGGGGACGAGCATCCAGCCGGTGTTGCGGACGATCACGCGAACGCGAACGCGGTCGCCGAGGTTGGCATGGAGCGTCGTGAAGTGTTCGGGGTCTTCGCTGTCCTTCTCCTCGTCCGCCTTGCCGCGCGCGGGAAGCGAGAGTTCGCGGCTGGCGCGCAGATGAACGCTCCAACTACGGGCCAGCACCCGGCTGAGGAGCAAGAGTCCGAGCAGGGCATAGGTGGCAAACGCGAGCAGGCCGGATTCGAGAACGAGCGCGGCGGACAGCAACAGGAGGATCGCGAAGAGCCATTTCATCGACAGGTCTCGGGCTTAAGTTGTTTCCTCGCGCAGTTGGGCCGTGTCGCGCAGCGCCGCCATCACCTCGCGCGCCAGCTCGGCATCATTGCCTTGATAGAGCAGATCGCCGGAATGGCCGTATTCTCCCGTCAGGACGACGTGATGCCGATCCGTCTGAATGACCTGATACCAGAACAGCACGCCGGGAAGGATGCCGCACAGGGCCAGATTGAAACAGATCATCCATTCGAGGAAGCCGGCATCGTGCGACATCCCCATCCGGACTCCCTGATACTGCGCGACGTCGATCGGCGCCGGTTCGCGCGGGATGAAGCAGATGCGCCACGTTTTCGTCACACGCACCCGGCCCCGTTTGTCGCGAGACAGATCGATGTGAAAGAAGCTGCCGAGCAGGAACGCGAGCATGGCGGTGAAGATCAACCACGGAGCGAGAAAGGCGTGCCACGGCTCGCCGGCAACCCAGGTCATGAGCAGGCTGAGCAAGAGACCGAGGACGAAGAAGCCGGCAAACATCATCTTGCGCTGCGGCATCTGCAGGCCGAGGTCCCAGGAGCGTTCGAGCGGAGCATAGGTCCGCTTCAACTTCTTGCCCTTGCGCAGGTCGAGTCCACACTCCACACACACGACGGCGTCGCCAGCAATGACCCGCGAACACTGCGGACACTTGCGTTCCTCGCCTCCCTCGACGATGTAGGCCTTGCCATCATCATCGTCCTCA
>JBBRIK010001316.1:0-2139 GCA_038221045.1 Gemmatales bacterium | reverse complement strand
GCGACGTTATCGTGGAGTTGGTATTTGCTGGGCCGGCATCCCAGGGTGCAAGAGGACCTGTATGACGAGTTGCATGGCAAGCTCCAGGGCCGCAGTCCAACCCTGGAGGACTTGCCGGAACTGCCCCTGGCGCGGGCAGTCTTCGAGGAAGTCTTACGGCTCTATCCGCCGGCATGGGGGCAGCCGCGCGAGACGATCGGTCCCGACGAAGTCGATGGCTTTCCGCTTCCCCCGAAGGCCATCGTCAGTCTGTGCCAGTTCATCACGCACCGCCACCCGGACTTCTGGGAGGAGCCGGAGGAGTTCCGGCCGGAGCGTTTCCTGCCCGGCCGGGCCGAGGGCCGGCACAAATTCGCCTACTTCCCCTTCGGGGGCGGTCCCCGCATCTGTATCGGCAACACGTTCGCCATGCTGGAAGGGCCATTGGTGCTGTCCACGATTGTTCAGCGATTCCGGGTGGAACTGGCGCCCGGCCAGGAAGTGGTCCCCGATCCGACGTTCACCCTTCGGCCCAGGGACGGCGTAAAGGTCCTGCTCTGGCCCCGCAAATGACTCCTACGTCAACGCCGGGCGAGATCGCAATTTCACGCTTCCGGAGTGAGTCCGGCCTCGCGCAGTTGCTGGGCCAGCCGGTTCGCTCGCTCTTCCGCCGTCGTCGCTCGCTCTTCCGCCGTCGTCGCTCGTTGCTCGGCGTCCAGTCGCTGCGTGCGTTCGGCGTCAAGGTCCGCTCGGACGACTTCGTAGGGGCGGAACGCCTGACCGTTCGGGCCCGGTTCGTAGACGACCATTTCCTCCCCGCGAAGGTCGAAGCGAATCTCCAGTCGCGGACTCGTCCATTCCTGGACGCCCCGTTGACGACGCAGGGCCGTTCCCTTCCGGATGAAGATTGCCAGACGATTCTGATCGGGGTCGTAAAGGTAATATTCCTCGACGCCCTGTTCGATGTAACAAGTGAGCTTATCGCTCATCTCCATGCCGTCGTTGCCGGGCGAGAGGACCTCGAAGACAACTTGCGGCGCAATGCCGTCTTCGAGCCACTGCTTGTACGAACTCCTGTCTCCCTTGGGACGTCCAAACACGACAAAGACGTCCGGGGCCATGCTGATCTCGCGTTGCCCCTCCTCGGGATACCACAGCAGATTTGCCGCCACGAACACGTCGAGGCGGTCGCGGAACACCGCGCACAAGCCACAATAGAGGACGACGATCCAGCGCAGTTGTTTGGTGTTGTCCGCCATCGGCTTGCCATCACTCTCTGGATAGATCACGTCCGGCGGGGGCGGGACCACGATCGCGATTGTCATTCCTTGCGCCCTCCAGTTCCCTTCACGACTACCCAGGCGGCATTATAACGATCGACCTTCCGGCAAGTCATCGCCGATTGATTGTGCAACTTGAGGGGAGGATACATGAGAGGAGGACGCCGAGGAGAGTTGCCCCGCGTTCTGGAATCACGGCGGGTGTCGAGGACGAGAGGAAACGGTCTGAAACAAGTAGCGACGGCTGGACTTGAACCAGCGACCTTGGCCTTATGAAGACCCTGCTCTAACCACTGAGCTACGCCGCCTCGTCGATCCACGCTCATTCTAGCGAGCGTCTTCTCCTGAGACAAGTTACCGCATGGCCGGGACGCAGAGGCCTAATTGTCCTCTTCCGTTCGCCTCAATTTGCTCGTCAGCCTGCGCCGCCGCATTGCCGACCCTGTCGCGCCGGGTCGTGTCGAGGGCATCGAAGGACGCCGGCAGACGCCCGAAGCTCATCGACCTGTTCATCACGGTCCCGCGACGTACACGATTGGGGAGCCCATCGTGCCTGGCCCTTTTCTCCGCCCGGTGCCGCCCCTGTTTCCGGTTCTGCGGGGAAGTGAAAACGCGTAGTCTGGAGTAGGGCTTGACGATATAATGGGTAATTGGCGAGCCTGTGCGCCCGCCCCCTTCGGGAGGGACCGGAGGGCAGACTGAACCGGGACCCATGCCTTGATGGAGACGGCGGCGTCCCGATCCGCGTTCAAAGGAGATTCGACATCCCTCAATTCGACCGTCAACCAGCACCCGACCGTGGCCCGCGAATGAACGAACAGATCCGCGTCACCCCGATCCGCGTGATCGGCGCCGCCGGGGAACAACTGGGTCTCATGCC
>JBBRIK010001315.1:0-2142 GCA_038221045.1 Gemmatales bacterium | reverse complement strand
CCGAGCGCCGCGTACCTGCCAACCCGAGCCTTCTCGAGCGCGGCGATGCCCATGTCGCGCGCGGAGAATTCGGCCAGGCCCTGGGGCCTTACGAGCAACAGGCCCAGGCACCGGATAGCCGTTTTCGCACGGAGGGGCGTTGCAAACAGGCCCTGTGTTTGCTGGACCTGCGCCGCGAGAAGGAAGCCGATGCCATCCTGCAGCAATTGGCGGAGGAACTTGAGAAACCTGAGCAACTCAACAAACTGGAAAAGCTTCATGACGTCTGGCCTGTAGTGGCGGCCGTGCATCTCTGGCGGCTCCGCCTCAATCAGAACCGGCTCGCGGAGGCAGAGAGTTTCCTGCCGCGTCTGCTGCCGCATCGCCAGTTTCGGGAACTGGCGCCGACGATGCCGGCGGAAGTGCGGAACGACATCCTGGACGCCTATCGGCGCCGTTGCGATCTCGCGGCGAACTTCGTCGCACTTCGCGGTTTGGAGCGGCACCTCGACCGAGCCATCCAGATCCACGAGGTTTTCGGCGCGGCCGAGGAGGAGACTCTCGAACTGCAACTCCATCGCCTCCGCGCTTACCAGGCCCTCGGCAAAAGTTCGGAGGTCAACCAGTTGGCGAATGACCTGCTCGCCCAGACCGATCCGCGACTGGCTGGCTTTTTCGGGGTGATGGAAGAATATGTCCGCCTGATGGTTCAATCCGGGCGTCGAGACCTTCAGGAGGCGGCCCTGCGAAAGGTGGATGGCTACCTGTATCCGGCTGAGGGGACATTCAACAAGGAGTTACGCCCGCTCTTGCTCGAACGAGCGAGGCTCCATGCGGTCCTTGAGGGAGATTCCCCGGCGCGCAAGGACGTGGAGGAATACTTCTCTCGTCCGGGCAATCCCAGGGAGCCATCTGCGGTCAGACCGACCGCCTGGCTGATGCGCGGCTGTCTGGCCTACAAGGCGGGTAATCTCCCCGCGGCGGAATCGTGCTGGCGGGAGGGAGAACGCCTCATACGCCGGGATCCCCCTTCGCTGCTCACTTTCATGCTCCGTTCGCTCAGCGGGCAGCTCAACGATGCGGACAGGAAGAGCTTTCTGGAACACACAGCCGGGGGGCCGGCCGGCGAGGCGGTGGTGTTCCCCCTGCTGGAACAGGGCGGGCTGCAACCCGCCTTCATCACGTCGGTCTTGCGCGGCGCCTGGAAGAACAACCAGGGCCGCAAGTGCGCTTACGAGATCGCCCTTAACAAGCTGCCTATCGTCGATCAGTTCGGCCTCCAGTTCCCGCTCGTGATCGCCGAGGCGATGCGCCAGGGGGCTTTCGAGGGGAAGCCGTCCGCCGCGCAAGACGCCATTATCTGGCAGGCCGCGCTGGGAAGTTATCGGGACTACCTGAGCGGCAAGCTCAGTCAGCCCCAGGCGATACAGGGGTTGCTGGCCTGGAATGGGACGGCTGGGTTTCTGGGCTGGGATGGGCTGGCCCGGTCGTTGCGTCCCGAGGCGCGCGCCCCCCTGGCCTATATCTATGGCCATCGCTTTCAGCAGCTCAACCAGCGCGACAAGGCGATGGACATCCTCCGAGCCGCGCGGAGGGATGCGGGACCGAATTCTCCCGTCCAGCGCCTGGTGGATGCCGCACGAGGCGAAGGCCAGCCCTCGGAAGAATCCTCCCGGCGTGCGCTCCATGTCGTCTGTGACAATGGGCTGGCCTCCTTGACCGTCCTCGATCCCCAGTCGGGTGAGACCCTGCTCACGCGGGAACGAGGCGCCAATGGAACGCATGTCGCCGTCAGCTCTGATGGGAGCCGAGCGTACATGTCGCTGGGCAATGGCGATCAGATCGTCGTGGTCGATATCCCCGGCGGCGCGACGCGCTCGATCAAAGGCAATGTCGGCTGGAACTCCGGAATGCTGGTACTCAGTCCGGGAGGCGAGACGCTGTACCTGGCGACCTCCGGCGGCAAGCCGGCCACCAGCAAGGTGCTGATCGTCGATACGAAAAGTGAGAAGGTGACGGGTGAGATTGCCATCGGGTCTTCTGAACGAAGGAAGTCGTTCAAGCATCTGAGTCTGGCTCCCTCGGGGCTGCACGCTTACGGGATCGATGAGTATACGGAAGAAGTGCTGCTCTTTGACTTGAAGGAGCGCAAACTGGAGCGGC
>JBBRIK010001314.1:0-2150 GCA_038221045.1 Gemmatales bacterium | reverse complement strand
CAGCACGTCGATCGGCGACGACGCGGGGCGCGGCAGGACCTGAACGATGCCCTCGCGAACGATGGCGAAACTGTTCCCCGTCTTCTCGAGTTTGTAAGTGAGCTTGACGTCCACCGCTGCATAGGTGGTGTCTCCCGACTTGAACTGAACGCCATTGAAGACGACAGTGAACCGCTGATCATCGAAGGTGACGATTGCGGGCGAACGGCGGGCGAAAGTCAGAGCCAGCGGCTTCACCTTCAGATCCTTGAGGGTCCCAAGAAACTTATCGAAGTCGGCCCGTTTTTCGTCAAGAGCCCCCGGAAGAAGCGAAGGCGATAGGGCTTCTTTCAACACATCCGCCAGCGCGGGCAGCGAGAGGGTCTTGCCGGCGAAGGTGACCTGAAGCAGTTCGTTGACCAGGGACTCATGGACTGCGAAAGTGAGGTCCGCCGTCTCGGGGGAGGCAGGCGGGGCGGCCGGGAAAGAGAGGCGGCTCGGAGCCGGCACCGCGATGCGCAGATCGACGTGATGGGCGGACGTACTCCACTCGAAAGGTTGCGGAGCCAGGCCGATGGTACGGGCCAGGCTGACGCCCGTCCTCAGGGCGTGCGCGGCCTTGTCCAGGGTCATGTAAGTATCGCTGTCGAGGCGCGATTCCAGACGATGGCGGGCCAGGCGTAAGGATTCCGCTTCGCCCCTGGCCTTGTCCTGTGCGAATTGCAATTTGGCGATCATGACGGGAAGCATGTCCGTCTCGCCATATTTGTTGGTCAGGTTGACGAGTTCCGTGCTGGCGGAGGCGAAGGCGCGAGCGGGGCTGTGCTGGATCTGCTGGCCGTCGATGCAGATGCGTTTGCGGACCTCAAAGGGAACGGTGGTCGTCGTATAGATGCGGAAGGGGCCGCGACGGCCGACGGTGTCGGCGACGCTGTACCCTTCGACGACCATCTCCACGGCCGCGTGCAGGGGATCGGGAATGAGTTCGACGTGGGTCTTGGCATGCGAGCGGCTGGTGCCGACGAACAAGGTGCCCAGAATGTCATCCGCGACGGGTTGCAACTCATCGCGGGTTTCCTGCGCCGCGGCATTGATGAGGCGATCGGAGACGCGAATCTCCAGGTTGGTTTTTCCGGGGGGTCCGGCAGCCAGGGGCTGAGTCAGGCCAGCAAGAAGGGCGGCCAAAACGAATGAACGCAAAGGGGTCATTGTGGAAGCTCCTCGAACGAAGATGTGTCCCAGGCTCGTGGGGAGCCGGGAGGTCCCTCAAGCCTAATCGATGAGGGGGAAAATCTGAAAGGAATGTCGAGGCGATGGGAGCAGAGTTGCCGAAGCGCGGGCGCATCATCGACAAATTGCGAATCGCGAGAGCGGACGGAATGTCAGCTGCGTCCGGATTATCCGATCCTTGCTCGCCCCTTCGAGGTAGTGGAAATAAGGTATCCCCGAAGCCGGAACGAGAGGCCCTTTCGAGGAGAACCCTTATGCGACGATTCGCCATCCTGACCGCGACCCTCATCGGCCTGCTGGCCGCGTCACTCTTCGCCGAGGAACCCGCTCTGAAATATCCCACGACAAAAAAAGGCGACGTCGTCGATACCCTGCACGGCGTCAAGGTCCCCGATCCCTATCGCTGGCTCGAAGACGACGTTCGCGAATCGAAGGCCGTGGCTGCCTGGGTTGAGGAACAGAACAAGGTCACGACTGCTTACCTGGCCGCCATTCCGGCTCGAAAGATCATCCGCGAGCGGCTGACCGCCCTGTGGAACTACCCGCGCTACTCCGTCCCCTTCAAGGCAGGCGGGCGTTACTTCTTCTCGAAGAACGATGGCCTGCAGAATCAGGCCGTGCTCTACGTCCTCGACAAGCTCGACAGCACGCCGCGAGTGCTGCTGGATCCGAACAAGTTGTCGAAAGACGGCACGGTCGCCCTGGGAGAGACGTCGGTCAGCGAGGACGGCAAGCATCTCGCCTACAGCATCGCCGACGCCGGCTCCGACTGGCACACCTGGCGCATCCTCGACGTCGATACCGGCAAGCCGCTCGACGACGAGCTGAAGTGGATCAAGTTCACGAACGTCAGTTGGACCAGCGATCACAAGGGTTTCTTCTACAGCCGATTCGACGAACCCGAGGCGGGAGAGAAGTTCAAGGCGCTGAACCTCAATCAG
>JBBRIK010001313.1:0-2151 GCA_038221045.1 Gemmatales bacterium | reverse complement strand
GTTCCGCGACATCGACGGGCAATCCCAGATGCCCGATCATCGCCGTGAGCCAGTCGGGCAGCATCCAACGACGGGCCAATCGGCGGGACAATTCAGCCTGATCGAGTCCCCAGCGCACGGACTCGATCCGCGAAGTCTCCTGCGTCCACCTTGGATCGGCGATACAGTCCGCAGCCTCGTCCGGATGATGGGCCGCGACGGCGAGCCATCCCAACGGCGCGAGCAGACCGGCCACCCAGGCGCGCTCGGCATCGCAAGCTCCCGACAGCCGGGCGAGTTGCTCGGCCGTCGAGGCGCAGGCCAACGAGAATCTGTGAAGGGGAGTTCGGCGAGGGTCCGTCCAGTCGATGAGTGCCGCTTCGCCCTCGCGCCGGAGATGGGCAAGGGCAGCGTCGAGAACGCTGGCGGAATGAAGGTGTTCAGACAGCGAGAGTTGATTGGGCGACGAGCGAACGAGGGAAGCCTGGCTGAGCAGCAATAACACCGCACCGGGATCGCGACGAACCTGACTCCACGCCTCGGACGCTCCGCGCGCCAGGGCAAGTAGCCCCACCGCGGTTGGCGGCATCCAGGCGCACCGGATCAGCTCCTCGGCGATCACGTCGCTGACCCCCTCCTTGGAGTAACGCATAATGATGAATGATGAATGCGGGATGATGAATAAGGACAGGTCCTTCTCAACATTCATCATTCATCATTCATCATTCATCATTCCGCATTTCAGGCAAGCGTCGCGACCGGCTCCATCTCGAGCAGAGCGCACATGCGGTCGATCAGCACTTCGGCGTCGAACGGCTTGTGCATGAACTCGTCGGCCCCGGACAGCCGCAGCTCCTGGATCTTGTCTTCCTCGATCATGCCGGAGATGCACAGGATGCGGACGTCTTCGAGGGTGTTGTCTGCGCGGACGCGATGGCAGACTTCCTTGCCATTGATGTCCGGCAGCATGACGTCGAGGACGATGATGTCGGGACGATATTCCTTGACCATCATGCCAGCGTCGAAGCCGTTGCCCGCCACGCGGACCTCGAAGCGGCCGTCTTCGACGAGGAACTTGGTCATGACTTCGACCAGCATGACGTCGTCGTCCACCAGCAGCACCTTGCGCTTGCCGCTCTCGAGGGCGTCGGTCGGAATGCCGTTGTCCTTCATGAATTTGTAGAGCGCTTCGCGGGGGATGCGGCGAAAACGCGATCCCGGAACGCGGAAGCCTTTGAGCTGGCCGTTGTCGAAGCAGCGAATGATCGTCTGCTGGCTGACCTTGCAGATCTTGGCGGCTTCGCCGGTCGTGAAAACAGTTTTCATGCGTGTTCTATCCCTTCCTGGCTGGGTCTGACACCCCAGCGCACGAGGAGGAGCCAAGACTTCTTGATCCAATCGAGAAGCCGCCGGCCCCCTATCATCCCTGATCTGGTCGTTCCATCACATCGCGCCCTGTCCCTGGACGGAGAATCATGGCCGGTTAGCTCAATCGCTCCGCGAGGGGCAAGGTATAGGGGAGAGTCATTCAGAGGGGCTTACCAAGCTTGCCTTACACTCGAAATTATAATCAACCTGTGAACCAAGTCAACGCGAACCGAAGCTCCCTGAATGCTCTAAACCATTATCTTCGTTCAAGTTGCTGCTATTTCCCGGATTCACGTCACAGTCCACGGCATCTTGCCCATCTTGCGGCAACCATCTTCTTGCCCTGCCTTCGCGAGCCGACGCCAACCTCAATCTCGGGGATATCTTCTCTGGATTATCGGATTGCCGGGCCGGGCCAGTCTCGTCTTTTTCTCCAGGTTCACATGCACAGCCGACTGGGTATGTTTTACCTTTTGCGCCTTAATCAAGATAGAGCAATAAAACGGCCAGGTCGGCGGGGTTGATGCCGCTGATGCGACTCGCCTGGCCGATGTTTGCCGGCCTGATACGGTTCAGCTTCTCTCGTGCCTCGGCACGCAACTGGGGCACGGCGGCGTATTCAAAGTGCGCCGGGATCGGTTTCGACTCCAGACGCTGGAACCGCTCCACCTGCGCGGCCTGCCGGGCCACATAGCCCGAATACTTCACTTCCAGTACCACCTGCTCGACCGTTTCTTCCGGGACGCCGTGCGCGCGCTCGGCCAGCCTGGAGTCCAGAGAACAGAGTTGTTCCCAAGTCGTCTC
>JBBRIK010001312.1:0-2152 GCA_038221045.1 Gemmatales bacterium | reverse complement strand
GCTCTGCAGGTAGCGGCGCACCCCTTTGGGGCAGAGCATCCCCCGGTTGAACGGGAAGTCCTCCCACGGCTCGAAGCCGATGACCTCGTTGTCCTTGACCTTGAGCTGGATGCCGCACTGCTGCCCGCAGAAGCAACAGTGCGTCTTCACCAGTCGATCGGGATCGGCCGTCGAGTCAAGCCGTTGACCAGCCGGGTAGGCCTTCAGCGGGCCAAACTTCGAGAGCAATTCCGGCGTCAGGGGCGGTTCAGCGGCCATCGCGCCCTCCCTCGTCTGTCGCGACGGCCGACAGGTGTCCGTGCGCGAGTGCGAGCATCTTCCGCCGGCAGGCGGGGCAGATGCGCTGGTAGTGCCCGGATGGGTCTCCTCCTGGCCAGTCGTACTGGTAGCCCAGTTCCCTCTCGACGACGATCAGGTCGTCGATCTGGACCTTCGGCGCGAACGGCTTCTGACAGCGGGCGCAGGAGGACTGCTCGCCCTCCCTGCCTACATCCTGGTAGAACTTGACCGCGAGTTGCGCCGGCCGCTGGAAGATGTGGAAGAACTTGCCGAACGGCAGCCACAGGAGCGTGAAGATCACCGTGACCGCGTGCGTGATGGACAGGAACTCGTAGCCGTAGCCTTTGAGCCAGGTGTAACTGACTGTCAGCAGGAGACCGGTGACGCTGATCGCGAAGAGCATGAAGAGCGGCAGGAGGTCCTCCTGCAGGCTCTGCAAAGCGGCGGCCCCGTGATCCTTGAGCCGCCGGTGCAGCGCCAGCAGCACGCCAGCGATCACCAGGAACGACGACCAGACCAGCCCGTGGAAGATGAGGTGTCCGATCACCGACTCATGGAGGAAGGCCACGGTCGGGAAGCCGAACACGAAGACCCGGTAGCTCGCTAGGTCGCCGGGCACCGTCACGAAGTACACCCAGCCGAACACCAGGGGGAAAGTGATCGCGGCGGCGAGGAGGCAGCCCCACATGATCAGGAGGTGCGTCAGTCCGCGCGACCGGCTCCGCCGCCAGATGAAGAGGTTCAGCAGGAACACGCCGACGAACCGGGCGACGAAGTTCTTGAGTCTCCTCAAGACGTGCCGCGGCCGCAGGAAGGATTGCCAGCCGCGCCGCCAGTACATACGGGTCGGCGGCCGCTGCAGCCACATGGAGTAGCGGTAGCCGAGCCCGAAGACGGCGAAGAGGCACGCGAAGGTGTAGCCGACCAAGGCGGCGTCGATGTGTCGGAGGTTCCGCGAGCCGACGAAGATGGCCACCGCCAGCAGGCCGGCCGCGAGAAGACCCCAAACGATGGCTTTCCGTTGTTCGTGCGTCATCCGAGTATTCTCCGCTGCGACAACGACCGCGGCTAGGCCTTAACCAAGCGAAGGCGTCGTGATCCCGCGACGCGATTTTCTGAAAAACTCGAAATCCTTTCGCGTTTCTGCGGCGTTTGAAGAGTAGCGACACTTTCCAAAACCGCGACCCGCGAGGGATTTTGAGTGAAACCGACTATAGCCCGAGAGCTGTCCAGGAGCAAGCGTCGACTCCAGCGTCGCCTTGACAGACCAAGCTCGGTGACTGTGCAGCAAACCCATGTTCACGGCTCGTAACATCCGTTACGAGATCAGCAACCGCAGCCGCGGCATCGCCCACGGCGGCATCGGCGCCCTTCATGTCTTGGCCCGCCAACTCGGCTTGATTGACGCCATCGACGACCGCCTGCACCTGCTCAAGATCCACTTGCCCTTCCACGAGTCGGATCACGTCCTCAACTTCGCCTACAACGCCCTGTGTGACGGCTGTCCGTACCGAAAATGCCGTATTGACGGTCATTCGCCGTATGGTCAAAATAGTCCGCCGAGTCGAAGACAAGCGGCAAACGGAGCTCAGAATGATCGTCGGCGAGAATGTCGGCTTAACGGATTTGGTTGAGCGAGGTACTTGGGGCGTGACTATGCGTGCCCATTCCTCATCGGGTTGGGATCGACAGGTGTTTGGAACAGTACACGGCCTCGAACTCAGGCCGCTTTGCGGTGGTAGTACTTAAGAAGGCCGCCCAAGCGCTCGCGGCAGGCGATAACGCCGACCTTCTGGCCGACCTCTGGACCCGGTTGCCAGATCTGGCGATCAAATCCTTGGTGCGCTCGTTCGCCATGTTGAACGAAGCCGAA
>JBBRIK010001311.1:0-2159 GCA_038221045.1 Gemmatales bacterium | reverse complement strand
CCGACCTGGCGGCGAAATTCGTCCTGGTGCGCCTCCCGCGCATTACGGGGGTCGATCTGCACCTGTTCGACTTCGACTTCGACCTCAACTTCATGGTTTTCTTTCTCAGCGCCGACGAGCGCGTCCTCGGTCGTTATGGAGGCCGTGACGGCAAGGACGCCGAGAACAGGCTGTCGATGGTCGGCCTGCGCTACGCCATGAGCGCGGCCCTCGCCTCTCACGCCAATCGTCCGAAGGAGCCTCCACCGCCTCGTCCTGGCAAGCTGATTCTCGCCGAGGACTATCCCGCCGCGAAACGGCTGCGCAAGGGCGAATGCATTCACTGTCATCAGGTGAACGAGTTTCGCCGCGAGTTGCTCAAACAGGAAGGAACGTGGACCAAGGACCATGTCTGGCGCTATCCGCTGCCCGAGAACGTCGGTCTGACACTCGCGGTCGATCAGGGCGATCTCATCAAGAAAGTCGCCGATAACTCTCCAGCGGATCGTGCCGGCCTGCGTGCCGGCGATCAACTCAAGACGCTCAATAGTCTGCCGGTTTTCTCGTTTGCCGATGCCCAGCACGCTCTCGATCGCGCTCCGGCTCAGGGAGAAATCGAGGCGAGTTGGATTCGCGACAAGAAGACACAGACCGCGAAGTTGAAACTGGAGACCGGCTGGCGGCGGACCAACATCACCTGGCGGCCCTCGCTGCTCGACATTCTGATTTCGCCGTCTCTCTTTGGCGACGATCTCCCCGCGCAGGAGAAGAAGGCGCTCGGGCTGAGCGAGAAACAACTCGCTTTCCGTCAGGACAAACCGTTGCCGGACGTCCTCAAGATGATCGGGCTGCGCGAGACAGACGTGATCGTCGGCGTGGATAGCTCGAAGCTCGACATGAGCGTGAGAGAGTTTCTCGGTTACCTGCGCCGCAACTATCTCGTTGGGGATCGCGTGACGCTCAACGTCCTGCGCGAAGGCAAACGGATCGGCCTGCCCCTGACGCTACGTTGACGCTCCGTTGTCGCGTCGTGGCCGCACTCCATAAAGTATCTGCGATCGACCCTGCCCGCCAGATCGAGGAGTCTCACTGATGCATTTCCGAGTCACGGCCCTCCTGGGCATCCTGTCGCTAACTGGCTCTCACATGGGAGCGGACATTCCCGCCTCGCGTCATGGGGTCGCCAGCGACTTCAAGAGCTTTCCGCAAACCACCCCGAAGGAAGCACTCGGTTCGATCCTCAAGGCCGCCGAAATGAAACGCCTCGACTACCTCCTCGCCCAACTGAGCGATCCTGAAGATATTGACGCCCGCGTCGAAGTGCTGGCGGGAGGCTTCAAGGAAGTGGTCAAGGAGGCTGGCGACAAGCTCGACGCTCCGTCTCTCAAAAAGCTGAAACGCTTCCTGCAAGAAGGCGAGATCGAGACACTCGAAAATCGGGCGGTGGTTCGCCTCAAGGACGTTCCCAATCGCGTCGTTCGGCTGCGCAAGATCGAACAGCGGTGGTATTTGCAAAACCCGAGCAAACCCTGATAACCTTACGAGTCCGGCCTTGCTTGCGCTGCGGGCTCGTCAGAAAGATCATCATGCCCGACTCTCTCATCGACCTGCGAAGCGACACCATCACCCGACCGACGCCAGCCATGCGCGCCGCCATGGCGGCGGCGGAAGTCGGCGACGACGTCTTCGGCGAGGACCCGTCGATCAATCGGCTTCAGGAGCGCGTGGCCGACCTGCTCGGCAAGGAGGCCGCCCTCTATGTGCCGTCGGGGACGATGTCGAATCAGATTTGCATTCGCGCCCAGACGCAGCCCGGCGACGAGTTGCTCTGCGACGCCGGCTGTCACATCTACAACTATGAGGCAGGCGGTCCCGCCGTCCTCAGCGGCGTCACCTGCCGGACCATCGAGGGCGATCACGGCATCCTTGACGTGACGCAACTCGAAGACAAGATTCGGGGCGGCAACGATCATCTGGTGCGGACGCGCCTCGTCGCTCTGGAGAACACGCACAATCGCGGCGGCGGGCGTGTCTATCCTCTGGAGAAGGTCCAGGCCATCGGCGAGTGGGCGCACAAGAATGGCCTGTTGATGCACCTCGACGGCGCCCGTCTCTGGAACGCTGTCGTCGCTACGGGCGTTCCCGCCTCCACCTGGGCCGCGTCGTTCGACACGGTGTCG
>JBBRIK010001310.1:0-2159 GCA_038221045.1 Gemmatales bacterium | reverse complement strand
GGCTGCAAAAGGACGCGGCACCGGGAACTCCGAAGACTAACGACATCGACTTCGACGACATCCATCATCGCGTCCGGGCCGTCACGAACATGGAGGTTCGCGAGGGAGCGATCAATTTCGATGGCAGCCATGTCGCGTTTGGAGCGTCGAGCCAGGGCAGCGACGATCTCTGGGTCGCGAACGTGGCGACAGGCTCCGTGATGCGCGTGACGACGAACAACCTGAGGCCGACGCAGATCACCTGGTCCCGCACCAACCCGAGGCTTCTGTTCTTCCGCGATCGAGAAGGCCAGTTGCACCTGGGCAACATTCCCGCCGTGACGCCAGGCGCGACCGCGTCGGGTTCGCCCTTGACGGCCCTGATGACCTTCAAGGCCAAGATGACGGTCAACGATCCCGAACTGTTCCTCGAGATGTTCGATCAGTCGTGGCGCTACCTCGCCGAGAATTTCTACGACAAGCAATTCCACGGCGCGGACTGGAAACAGGTGCGCGAACGCTACCGCCCGCTGGTCAAGCACGTCGCGCTCAAGGAAGACCTGTACGCTCTGCTTTATCTCATGCTGGGCGAGTTGAACGCCTCGCATCTGGGTGTTTCCGGCTCCTCGACGACGCCGGAAGAAATGACGGCGGAGCTGGGCTTGCTCTTCGAAGAATCCTATCGCGGACGAGGCATGCGGATCGCCGAGGTGCTGAAGCGCGGCCCGGCCGACAAGCGCGGCCTGTCGCTGAAGCCCGGCGAGTTCGTGCTCGCCATCGACGGCACCGAAATCACCGCGACGACAAACATCAACAAGTTGCTCAACGACAAAGTCGGCGAGACGATTACCCTTCATGTTTCCGCGAACCCGGCGGCCGACCTGAAAGACAAGGCGGCCGTGCGCCGAGTGGAGATCCGCGCCGTCTCGCGCGACGTGATTGCGCCGTTGATGTACGAACGCTGGATCGAGGGCAACGCCCGCCGCGTGGCGGAACTATCGACCAGCAAGCTGGGCTACATCCACATTCCGAGCATGAACGAGGCCGGCCTGGATCGCTTCGTGCGCGCCCTCTATTCGGACAATTTCGACAAGGAAGCGATCGTCCTCGACGTCCGCAACAACGGCGGCGGCTTTACGCACGATCAAGTGCTGAACTACTTCGGCTCAAAGACGCACACGATCTTCCGCTTCCGCGACGGCGGCGAGGGTGGTGTGATCCGGGCATTCGATCGCAAGTGGTCGAAGCCCGTCGTGCTGCTCATCAACAACCGCTGTTACAGCGACGCGGAGATCTTCCCGAACGCCTTCCGCAAACTGGGACTGGGCAAGCTCGTCGGCGAATCGACGGCGGGGCATGTGATCGGCACGACGTCCTTTAGTCTGATTGACGGCTCGCGTTTCCAGATTCCGCGCGTCGGCGTCTACACGGTTGATGGCCGAAACATGGACCGCGAGGGCGTCAAGCCGGACATCGAGGTGATCCCGCATCCCGATCAGATGGCGAAGGGAATCGATCCGCAGTTGGAGCGAGCGGTTGAGGTGCTGAAATCGACCGCCACTTCGGCGAAGTGAGTGTTCGAGGCCTCGTGGGACACGTTGGCAACGTGTCCCACGAGGCCTCAATCATTCGCCGAGGAACTCTCTGACCATTCCCATGCCCTCGACGTGGTCGGCGATTACTTTCACGGCCGCGATGATAGGGACGGCGAGAAACGCCCCGGCAATTCCCCACACGAACCACCAAAACAGGACGCCGATCAGAATGGCCACGGGGTTCAGTTTGAGTCGCTGGCCGTACGCGATCGGGCTGACGACGTTGTTCTGGAGCGTGGTGATGGCGAGGTAGCTTCCGGGGACTGCCAGGATCTGCCCAAGTCCGTCGAACGTCACGAACGACATGACCGAAAGGAGGCCGATCACGACGACGGCGCCGAGATAGGGGATGAATTCGAAGACGAACGTGAAGACGCCCCAGAGGATAACGTCCGGCATGCCCAGCCACCATAGCACCGCCATCACCACCAGCGCCTGACCCAGGTTGATGGCGGCCGTGACCAGCACATAGCGCAGGACGACCGCTTCGACTTCATCCGCAGCCTCGGCGGTTACTCGCTTATCCGCCGCGCCAGGCGTGAGCTTGATGAGCTTCTTCCGAAAGGTGTCGCCGGAAGCGAGCAG
>JBBRIK010001309.1:0-2160 GCA_038221045.1 Gemmatales bacterium | reverse complement strand
CATCAGAAGCGCCCGAAACGACAAGCCGCTTGTGGTTTCACGCTCCTACTCCTTGCCCAGCGCCGCCGTCAGCGCCGGCACCGTCTCGAAGAGATCGCCGACGACGGGAAAGACACGCGGACGCGCCTGCCGCTGATTGAGAGTCATGAGCGGCGCTTCGGCATCGCGATTGAAAGCCACAATGGTCGCTTCAGGGCCGATGTAGTTGAGGTGCTGCGGAGCGCCGCTGATGCCGATAGCCAGCAACAACCGGGGCCGAACACTGACGCCTGATTGGCCGATCTGACGATCCAACGGCAGCAGCCGCAATTCCTCCGTCACCTTGCGCGAGCCGCCGACGATGAGACTCTTCGCGCCCGCATCGCGCAGAGCGCGTTCGAGAGGCTCGATGACTGCCTCGTAGCCATCGCGATTGCCGACGCCGAAGCCGACATCGACGATCAACTCGGCATCGGTGAGCCGGACGAGGCCGGTCGCCTGCTTCACCTCGTCGAGCAGCCGGCGAATATCGTCGCGTCCATAGAAGCGTTCGACGCGCGGCCGCCAGCGCGACACCGTCTTCTCCAGAGCCGGAGAGGAACCGTCCGCTGTCTCCGCCTCGCCGGCAAGACAGATCCACGATGGCTCGACGGGCGGCAGCGGAAGCAGACGGCGTGCCAGCAGTTTGCCTCCAGCGCGCTGCGATTCGAGGAGCAGATAACTGCCCGTCAGCGCGACACGTTTCACCCGCGCGGCCAAGGGCTGACCGAGAATCGCGAAGGCGTCGGTCGTCCATTCCTCGCCAATCACAAGGCGCGGCGTCAGTCCGAGTTGGGGCCAGCATTCGACCAGCAGCGAGGCGCGGACAGCGTCGGGCAGTTCGGCGTCGGGCATCACCATCAGCAGAATCGGCCCCTGCCACACGTCCAGCACTTGCCCGGCGGCGCGTCGCTGGCTGGACTCATCCGGCGGAACCAGGACGAGAGCGAGACGATCTGTCGTGCCGCGGGCCGCGAGACGGGCCGCACGCAGGACCGTCAGCGCGCCCCTATCGAACTGTCCTTCACGTTTGGCCGCGATGACTGCCAGGACCGCCTTCTCTCCCTGTACTTTCAACACGTCCGCCATCGCACCAGAGAAGATGGCCGAGGGGATGCCGTTGGCTTCCGCGCCGAGATGAACGAGGACTTCGCTCGCCGCCTCGCGCGGAGAGAGCGGCCCTGATTTCTCGGCGGTCGCCGGCACGTCATGGACCACGTCAAGTTGCCCAACGTCGAGCGGGAGACGTTCCGGCCACGGATGAATCCGCAGCTGCCGTGTCAGGCCGGCAAGATAGCCATCGATGGTGAAGGGACGCAGGGGACACGATGCCTCGACAGCGACGAAGGCCGGCAGCAGACGCAGGCGCGCCGAGTCGCCCTCTGCATCGGTCAGACGAACGCTCCCATCCTCGCGCAACTCGATGTTTGCGGCGTGTTCTGCTCCTGGAATCTTCAGGGCCGCGGCCGTGAGGCGGGCCGTCAGTCCTTCTTCGCTCCGTGTCGCACCGCCGAGGACCAGATCGAACGGACCCAGCGGAGCCACGATTTCAGCCAGGGCAGCGGCACTGCGAGCAGGCAACGGTGCCTCGACGGCCGTCACGATCAGATGCACCTCGTCGATTCGCTGAGCGAGGATTTCTCGAAGGACGCGCGTCAGAGAGGACCGGCCCACGGCGGCGACGACGAGACGAATCGGCTGACGCTCGCGGAGTCGCAGGGCGATTTCGAGAGCCGAGCAATCCGCTTCGCCGAGGATGCGATAGGGCTCGAGGAGGCGTCCATTCTCGACATGCGGGTGCGGCAGCGCGGCCAGCGTCGGTTCCACGACCAGCAGCACATTGAGTGTCTTTACCGCTTGCGGCTTAGCGGATTCTTCAGAAAAAATGGGGACCGCTAAGCCGCGAGCGGCGGCCTCGAACAGTATCTCGGCGGCGCGGACGGCAGGATGATAGAAGCCGCGCCGCAGCGCCGCCAGTTCCGCATCGAACGCCATCAGGCGCTGACTCGTTTCCGCGAGACATCTCCCCAGCGCTCGCCGTCCCGTCTCCTGAGTTTCGGGCTTCAGCGCGGCCCGAACGAGCCAGGTCAGTCGTCCGAGCGTGCTGTCGGCCGCCTTGTACCACGCCACCGCCTCGGCCAG
>JBBRIK010001308.1:0-2163 GCA_038221045.1 Gemmatales bacterium | reverse complement strand
GAATTGTCGTGCCTTGCTCGGAGCGGCGGCCAGGATTGCCATCGTGGCTTGGAGGGAGTTCCCGGTGATCGTGCTGCCGGTGTCGAGACGCGAAACCGGGCATACCAGCTCGCCATCGAGGATGGTGCCGTTGAGTATGGTAATGCCTTCCGCCAAGTGCGGGAGGTTTTCCTGAAACTCGGAGAGTCGATAGGAGACCTCGGACACCGTGCGGCTGGTGATCCTCACCCGGTTGCCTTCGATGTGGAGCAATGCCCGAACCCCATCGATCTTTGGCTGCACGACCCAGGCGTGGTAGTCTTCCTCGATCTGGTGGGCGTCGACCTCGCCGAGGTCCTCCCATGAGTTGAGCAACATCGGCATGACCTGGACCGGCAGCGGCTCATCACCGTGATCTCGCTTCCAGATGAAATTGCGAAGGGCAGCGACGAACGGCTCCTTGCTCGTCCGTCCCCTCGTCTCAACCGTTATTCCCAGGGCGTCACATTTGGCTTGAAGTTCGGCGAGATACTTCACGCATCCTGTACTCGTCAGAATGTTCACGAGCGACCCGTTCGCTCAGTCAGGACGATACCCGAGCCACGCTCCTCCGGCGGTATGGCGTTGAGCCTACTTCCGTGTACACTGTTCTTGGCAGTCCGGCACGTTGCCGGACGATCTACCTGGAAATTCATCGAGGGCAGCGAACGAACCTGACCGGGGCCGGATTCAGCCCCGATGACAATTTGATTGATGCGTGAGCATCAAGACTCTGTTCCTTAGGAACGGCCAACCTGGGCGGTAACACGCTCTTGAAACTCCAGAACAGTGCCTTGACCACGCTCCCCGTATGGGGAGCGGCGGCCAGGGTACGTTCTGGAGTGGCCTTGGCCGGCCCCTAAGGAGCGTCCTTGCGTTCGTCGCTCCTCTATTTTTTTGAGCCACCCATGTCGATCCCCGTCACCTGCCCGTCCTGCCACAAGGCCATGAAAGCTCCTGATAACGCCGCTGGCCGCAAGGTCAAGTGCCCTGCCTGCGGTATCACCATCGGCATTCCTGTTCCGCAGGTGGCCGCGACCCCATTTGAAGACCTGCATGAATCAGCTCCGGCGACGCCTGTGCCGAGAGCCAAGACACGAAGCCGCACCGTCCTCTTCGCAGCCGCTGGGGGCGTCCTGGTGTTCCTGCTTCTGGCCGTCGTGTTGATCCTCGTACTTGCTACTCGTGGGTCGAAATCATCGGTCGAGGTGTCGGTCAACTGGAAGACAGCGAACGGCATCGAGTTCGACGACAACCCTGTTGCCGTGCTGATCCCGAAAGGAATGACGGAGAAGATCGATGTCATTGCCCCGGTCTATGCCGGTGAAGACTACGAGAAGGTCGAGGGCCATTGGTTCCGAAAGCGTGGTGCCTATCTAGCGGTCGGAGTCGGTGGGAAGGCCTGGTTTGAGAACGTGGCCCCAGGGAAATACACCCTGATCGTCTTTCCGAATTCGTTCACTGAGACCATGGATGAGGGCATCGACGAGGGGGAGGCCCGTCGTGCCGAGAAACAACTCCAGCCGTTCTTCACCCGCGTACGTCTGGACTTTCTCTGCAAGAAGCCGGTGCATATCCGCGAAGTGGAGGTGCGGGACCGGGTCGTGGACATCCGGCACGAATTCCTCCGGCGAGGCAACCAGGGTCAGGCCCAGAAGTTCCCCAAGGCCGAGGGAGCCCCGAAGAAGGCCGACCTGAACGTTACGGCAGACGAACTGCTCACGGCGATCGCGGCCAATCAGCTTGACGCCGACCGGCGGTACAAAGGGAAGATCCTCGCAGTCACCGGCTTGGTCGAGAAAGCCGATACGGCTCTGCTGCCCGAATTGGACCCTCAATACTTCGTCTGGTTACGGGGAAATGACAAGGCTGCCGGCTCCATCCGTTGCGGGTTCAGCAAGTTCTTTGACGGGTTCTCGCCCCTGCGGGAAAGCAGCAACGATCCGAGCCGCAAGGACGGGGCTAGCATTCTAGTCACCGTCGTCGGGAAGTTGGAGTGGCGGCAGAACGAGCCACGGCTTGCCTCGTGTTCGATGGTGACCACCGAGGGAGAGATCATCACTCGGTTGAAGGCGAAGACTGCCGCCGAGAAGGACGCCGGAAACCAAGCTGAACGGGCCGCAGAGGCGGAGGTCAAGAAGGCCA
>JBBRIK010001307.1:0-2166 GCA_038221045.1 Gemmatales bacterium | reverse complement strand
GCTGATGTAGATCGCTCACGAGGGCGGAAACGGCCCGATCGTAGTTCGGAAGCAGGTTGTTCTTCAGTTGCTTGAAGTTGTCGGCGTGCGAGTCCCAGCCGCCCCCCGCCTGCACCGTCACGAAGGTCACTCCCGCCTCGACGAGCCGACGGGCTAGCAGGCAGCACTGGCCGAGGTCGGTCCGGCCGTAACTGTCTCGCAGTCTCGATTCCTCCTTGTGGATGTCAAACGCCTTCTGGGCCTTCGTGTTCGTCACCATCTCGAAGGCGTCCTTGTAGAAGGTGTCGAGTCCTTCGAGATCGCCCTTGGTGTCGATGTCGCGGCGAATCTTGTCGAGATCGCCGAGCAGTTCGCGGCGTTTGCCGAGACGTTTCGCGTCGATCTGGCCCGGCAACTTCAGATTGCGGACCTGGAACGATGGCGAGTTCGGATCGGCGTCGGGAGCGAAGGGATTGTAGGACGCGCCGAGGTACGCCGCCTTGCCGAGATTGAGCGGACGCGGCAGGTTGACGTAAGCGGGCAGGCCCGGCTCGTTCGATCCCTTCATCTTCGCGACGATGGAGCCGGTCGAGGGGAAGAGGTTGTCGTTGACCTCGACCGTCGGCTGATAGCCCGTCAGCATCCACTGAGCGCCCATGCCGTGGCCCGCGTTGGTATGACAGGCCGAGCGGACGATGGCGAGTTTGTCCATCAAACGAGCCTGGCGCGGCAGATGCTCGCCGATCTGGATGCCGGTGACGTTGGTGCTGATCGGCTTGAACTCGCCGCGGAACTCGGCGGGTGCGGACGGCTTCAGGTCGTACATATCGATGTGGCTAGGCCCCCCCGCCAGCCACACGAGGATGACCGATTTCTTCGGCGTCCCCTTGTCTCCCTGAGCCGCCCGCGCCCGCAACAAGTCCGGCAACGTCAAGCCGCCAAGGGCGAGAGCGCCAACCTTGAGGAAGCCACGGCGTCCAATGATATCGAGCATGACAACTCCCCGCGAAACCCGCTTGTTTCCTCGTTCCCACGCTCTGCGTGGGAACGTGTCTTCCGACGCTCTGCGTCGTCTTATGAACAGAGACGACGCAGAGCGTCGAAGAGCCGTTCCCACGCAGAGCGAGGGAACGAGGGGCGGGGGTCAATGATTGAACGTGAACTCTTTCCCATTCAGCAGCGCCCACAACACGTCTTCGAGTGCTTGCTGCCGGTTCGCTGACTCGTCAACATGAGCCAGCGTCCGCTTCAACTCTACCTCACGAGGATACCGCGCGTACGCGGCCAGATACAGTTCCTCGATCACTTCCTTGACCGGCCTCTTGCTTGCAACCAATTTCGCCACTCGACCATCGCCGGCGCGAATCTTGTTCTCGATCTCGTCCGAGTTGGCCAGGAGCAACACCTGCGCCAGCGTCGCGCCGCTGGAACGCTCGCACTCGCAGCCCGTCACGCGCCGCGGACGATCGAAGACGTCGAGGAAGTAGGAGCCGAAGTTCTCGTGCGGCAGATCGACGGCGCGAGCCGACGCGCTGACGCCGCCAAAGCCGGCCTTTGTCCCTGTCGCCTGATGGACCCCGTCGTGCAGCACCTCGGCGACCAGCCGGCGAGCGTAGAAGCGAGCGAAGTTCTGCCGATCCTTGGCGTTGGCCGGCGATGGCTCGCTCGACAACTGATAGACCCGGCTCGTGACGATGAGCCGAATGACGTGCTTGACGGCGAACTTGCACTTGATGAAGTCCTTGGCGAGAGCGTCGAGCAATTCGGGATTCGACGGCGGATTGCTGTCGCGCAGGTCATCCACCTCGTGATAGAGGCCCCGGCCCATGAAATGGCCCCAGAGCCGATTGACCAGCGTCTTCGCGAAGAACGGATTTTCGGGTTTCGCCATCCAATCGACGAGGGCGTGACGCGGGTCTTCTTCGGCGCTGAACTTCGCGGCTGGTCCATCGGGATACTTCGGCTCCGGCGTCTTGCCGGTCAGCGGATCGCGCTCGCCGCTCTGGACGTTGCTCGACGAGAAATACGGCGGCGGCTCGCCGAAGCTCTTGCGGCCCAGGCGCGTGAAGAAACCTGCCAGGCCGTAATAGTCCCCCTGGCCCCAGCGTTCGTAGGGATGATGATGGCAGCGGGCGCACTGGAGACGGACGCCGAGAAAGACCTGGGCGGTGTCGGCCGTCACCTGAT
>JBBRIK010001306.1:0-2172 GCA_038221045.1 Gemmatales bacterium | reverse complement strand
GGTAAAGTAATTCCTGCCCTTCGCCTTATTACGTCTTGAGTACCCCCGGCAGGATTCGGACCTGCGACCTTCGCTTTAGGAAAGCGCTGCTCTATCCCCTGAGCTACGGGGGCGTCCTCCATCCTCATGATAGCGCGTTCCGCGCAGAGCGGCAACCACCCGCAAGATTCAGTAGCGACGAGGCAGCGGCTTCGACATAATACAACGTGAAGCCTCTTGCTCCGGCCGGAGCTGCCGGACGCGCTCTCCTCATCAAGGACCTCGGACCATGCTCCGTTTCCTCATCAGCAACAAGGCCGGCCGGCAAACCTACGAACATCCTTCCGGCGCCGTCGAGTTCGGGCGCGGTCCCGAACGCGATGGGATCACCCGCATCGTCGTTCAGGATGGCTACGTCTCCAAGGACCACGTCAAGGTCGAGGAAGTGGCCGAGGGACAGATCAAACTCGACAACCTCAGCACGCGCAACTCGATCCGCCTGTCCGATAACAGCATCGTCGATAAGGGCGAAACCAGGATCCTCAAAGCGCCGGTGCGCCTGACCGTCGGCGAGACGCTCATCGACATCGAGCATGTCGTCGATCCCGTCTCCACCGGGCCGCTGGAGACCATCGCCTCGCCGGTGCGGCGCGAGCGCGGGGGCGGCACGAATGAGGCCGTCAAGGCCGCCGCCGCCCTGCTCGGTCCCGAAAGTCCAAGCCTCCTCGAACTGGGCAAGGCGCCGACGATCGAGAAGCTCATGGGCTGGTTCGAGACCTTTATCGCCGTGCAGCAGGCCGCCGCCGGCACCACCGCCTTTTACCAGCAGACGGCCGAGGCCGTCGTCAAGCTCGTCGGGCTCGACAAGGGACTCGTCATTCTTCGCGTCCCGCGTCCGCCCGGCACTCCCGCCAACACTCCTGTGCGCTGGATGGTCCAGGCCCGTTTTCCAGACGACGGCAATAGCATGGGCCGGGAGTTCAGCCTGACCATCCTCGATCGCGTCCAGAAAGAAAACCGGACGTTCTACCAGTCGTCGGCCGCACCCGCCGCTACGTCGGAGAGTTTGCAAGGCGTCGAGGCCGTCGTCGCCTCGCCGATCTTTGACACCCAGAACGAGGTGGTCGGCTTCGTCTACGGATGCCGCACGCGCTGGACGGGCCCCCGCGGCATCGGCATCGGACCGCTCGAGGCCCAGGTCATGCAGGTACTCGCCGCCTCCGTGGCGACGGGCCTGGCACGCCAGCAGCACGAGGCCGAGGCCAGCCGCAACCGCATCCAGTTCGAGCAATTCGTCTCCGCCGAATTGGCCGCCGAACTGCAGAAGAACCCCACGCTGCTGACGGGACAGGAACGCGAGATCACTGTCCTGTTCAGCGACATTCGCAGCTTCTCCAAGCTCTCGGAGCGCCTCGGCCCGAAGATGACCTGCGAGTTGGTCGCCGACGTCATGGATCGCCAGACGGAGTGTATTCGCAAGTTCGATGGGACGGTCGTCGATTATGCCGGCGATGGGATCATGGCGATGTGGAACGCGCCGATCAATCAGTCCGACCATGCGATCAAGGCGTGCAAGGCCGCCCTGGCGATCCTCGGCTGTCTGCCACAGCTCGACGCCGACTGGCACGATCGCATCGGCCAGTCGGTCAAGATCGGCCTCGGCCTCAACAGCGGGCCGGCGATGTGCGGCAACACCGGCAGCCGCCTCCGTTTCAAGTACGGTCCGCTCGGTCACACGGTCAATCTGGCGAGCCGCGTCGAGGGGGCGACCAAGCAGTTCGGCGTCCCGTTCCTGATTACGGGTTCGACGCGCGCTCACCTGCCGGCCGGCGCTTTCGCCATGCGGCGGCTGAACAAGGTCCGTGTGGTTGGCGTCCTGGGAGCGGTCGATTTCTACGAACTGCACGCGGAGGCGGGGAGCGAAGAGTGGCGCAAGCAGCGGGACACCTACGAGGAGGCGCTGACGCAGTTCGAGTCGGGCCAGTTCGGCAACGCCTGCCGGACGGTCTATCCGCTGCTGGCGGGACATGACGGCAACTTCGACATGCCCTGTCTGAACCTCGTCACTCTCTGTGTGGAATACATCAAGACGCCACCCGAGAAGTTCGACGGCGTGATCGAGTTGAAGATCAAATAACTTCCTGCCGCTTGCGGCTTAGCAAGCACTCCGCTAAGCCGCAAGCGGCAAGAAGG
>JBBRIK010001305.1:0-2176 GCA_038221045.1 Gemmatales bacterium | reverse complement strand
CCCGCCGCTCCTCGGGCGATGAGGCCTTTTGCTCCTCATGACGGCCGCAAGGGGAAAGAAGGGGACGCGAGGAAATTCGCCGGCTCCTTGTGGCGCCGGCTGTCTACCATGAGGCGAGACCGTTTCGTTGCATTGCGCGTGCGCCACACACACCCTGTGGCAAAAAAGCGTCCGTTCTGCGCGCCTGCGAAGGGAATCACAGGGTCTCACTCCCTGGTTTCGACCTTCTTCCGCAGCGCGGCAATGGAGAGATTGTCGAGAGCAGCAACCAGCGCCAAATGGATAGGAGGGCGATACAATCCCTCTTCAATTGACGGCCATCGACAACCACCCACGGAGCCACTCCCCCATGTCCCTCACCAAAGCAGAGCCGGGCAAGACGCGCGTCGGCTGGATCGGCACCGGCGTCATGGGACGCTGGATGTGCCAGCACCTCCTCGCCAAGGGCTACAGCGCCACCGTCTACAATCGCTCGAAGGACAAGACCGAGCCGTTGCGCGAGGCCGGTGCCGTCGTGGTCGATTCGCCGAAAGCCGTCGCCGAGAAGTCCGACGTCGTCTTCGCCATCGTCGGCTTTCCGAAGGACGTGCGCGAGGTCTTTTTGGGGTCCGAGGGGGCGCTGGCCGGCATCAAGAAGGGCGGCATCCTGGTAGACATGACGACCAGTGAGCCGTCGTTGTCCCGCGAGATTTACGAGGCGGCGAAGGCGAAGGGCGTTCAATCCATCGACGCCCCCGTCTCCGGCGGCGACGTCGGCGCGAAGAACGCGGCCCTGTCGATCATGATCGGCGGCGACAAGGAGGCCATCGACGCCGTCGCGCCGCTTTTCGAGAGCATGGGCAAGACGATTATCCATCAAGGGCCAGCGGGCGCGGGCCAGCATACGAAGATGGTCAATCAGATCCTGATCTCGGGCAACATGATCGGGTTGTGCGAGGCGCTCCTGTACGGCTACAAGGCGGGACTGGACCTGGAGACGGTCTTCAAGTCGGTGTCGGTCGGGGCTGCGGGGAGCAAGGCCCTGGAGGTGCTGGGGCCGCGCATCCTCGCTCGCAATTTCGAGCCGGGCTTCTACGTCGAGCATTTCATCAAGGACATGCGGATCGCCTTGCAAGAAGCGGAGGCGATGAACCTCTGTCTGCCGGGCCTGGCGCTGGTCAAGCAGATGTACCTGGCGCTCCAGGCGCAGGGCTACGGGCGCAAGGGAACGCAGGCGCTCATCCTGGCTCTGGAACACCTATCGAACGTGAAGCGCTGAAGGAAAGGGGATCCGATGACGTCCGGATTGAAGCAAGTACCCTTGCTCGGAAGCCTTGCTGGGTTTCGGCGATTCTCGGTTGCCGAGTATCATCGGCTGTGCGAGATCGGTCTGCTGACCGAAGACGACGACATCGAACTCCTTGAAGGATATTTGATCAACAAGATGTCGCGCAATCCGCCTCATGATGGAGTTCTCTCCGACCTGCACGAAAGGCTCGATGCGCTCAAGCCTTCTGGGTGGCGCATTCGCTCTCAGTGCCCCATTACCCTCTCGGAGAGCGAACCCGAACCCGATCTTGCGCTTGTGCAAGCGGATCCGGGCCGCTATCGCACGCGCCACCCTTACCCGGCAGAAATCGGTCTCGTGATCGAAGTATCGGACTCATCACTCGAAGGGGACAGACAGGATAAGTGCCGAATCTACGCGCGGGCGGGACTCGTGCGCTACTGGATCGTCAACATTCCGGAAAGGCAAATTGAGGTGTACGAACAACCCTCTGGGCCGACTGACGCGCCCGCCTACTCTCAGCGAACCGACTATCGGCTCGGCGACAACTTGCCGTTCCCGCTCGATGGCGTCCTCCTTGCTACTTTGGTGGTGCGGAATCTGCTGGGATGATCGCCGGGGATGGCCCCACATGTCGGTCCCTCTCTTGCCGCTTGCGGCGTAGCGTTTTCAGAACGAGCCGCGTGCTAACGAGCCGCGACCGCAAGGGAGCGGCTTCCTCAATCAGCCAAGAAAAGGTGTTAGACACCGTTACCGTAAACGATCGGATTGAGCCAAGAAAAGGGACACTCCTCGCTAATCCCGACAAGCCGCTCGCCCTTCGTGTCTCTGTTTCAAGGACTTACGATCAGTTTTGATGCGCGGGACTGGACAAAGTGGGGGTGAGCAGCTGCAATGACGGGAACACTA